>CALVOY010000052.1 GCA_944350415.1 uncultured Bacilli bacterium
ATTGACTGTCCTCCATCTTTAGGACTCATTACAACCAATGCCTTAACTGCATCTGATTCTGTAATTATTCCTGTTCAATGTGAATTTTTTGCTTTGGAAGGAATTACGCAATTATTAAATACCATTATGCTAGCTCAAAAAAATTTAAATCCGAATCTAGATATAGAGGGAGTTTTATTAACGATGTTAGATTCACGCACCCTTTTAGGATTAGAAGTAGTGGAAGATATCCGTAGATTTTTTAAAGAGAGGGTCTATAATACGATCATTCCAAGATTAGTGAAATTAACAGAAGCACCATCTCATGGAAAACCAATATTGGCTTATGACCCAAAACATAGGGCAACAGAAGCATACATAAATTTAGCAAAGGAAGTGATTGCAAGAAATGGAAACATCTAGAAGAAAGGCCTTAGGAAGAGGTTTAGAAGAGTTATTTAATAATGAACCAATGGAATACAACAAAATCGAGGAAAAAATAATGGAAGAAATCAATCATGAAGAGATTGTGGATCTTCCTTTATCAGAATTAAGAAGTAATCCTTATCAACCTCGAAAAAACTTTGATGAAAGTGCCCTACAAGAATTAGCTAATTCTATTAAAGAACATGGTGTATTCCAACCAATTATTGCCAAAAAAAGTATTAAAGGATATGAAATTATTGCAGGTGAACGCCGTGTAAAAGCCTCTATTTTAGCAGGGAAAGAAACCATTCCAGCTATTATTCGTGATTTTTCTGATCAAGATATGATGGAAATAGCATTATTAGAAAATCTACAAAGAGAAAACTTAAATGCTATAGAAGAAGCAATGGCTTATAAAAAATTATTAGATGAATTACATTTAACACAGGAGTCTCTTGCAAAAAGATTAGGCAAAAGTAGAAGTCATATTACTAATATGATAGGACTATTAACTTTACCAGAAGAAGTAAAAGATATGATCATGACTGGCAAACTTTCTATGAGCCATGCCCGTGTTTTAAGTAAAATGGAAAATAGTGATCAAATCAAAGAGTTAGCTGACAAAATTATTGTAGATGGATTAAGCGTGCGTGAAATAGAAGAACTATCTCACAATACTAATTTAGAAAAGAAAAATGTGCAAACAAAACACGATACAAATCGCAATGAATATAAAGTGATAGAAGAAGAACTATCAGAAAAACTTGGTACAAAAGTTCGAATCAAAAACAACAAAATAGAATTACATTTTGTGAATTCAAGTGATTTGAATAGAATTATAGAAATTATAGGATTAGAAAACGAATGTTAGAATTACTAGAAAAAATATTAATTCCTCAAGTTTATTTACCAATTATATATATATGTATTGCGATTTTGGCAAATGGTCTCATTAAAAGAATCATTGATAAAATTTTTTTTAAGAAGCAAGCAAATCTTAGTAGAAATAGTTATAATTACAAGAAAGCAGAAACATTTAAGGTATTACTAAAAAATATTATAAAATATATAATTATCTTATTTTTGATATTAGCTGTATTAAGTACTTATGGAATCGATGTGACTTCTATTTTAGCAGGATTAGGAATCGCTGGAGTAGTACTAGGATTAGCACTACAAGATCTAGCTAAAGATATTATTGCAGGTTTTAGTATTATTCTAGAAAATCAATATGCGGTTGGAGACACTATTTCTGTTTCTACTTTTAAAGGGGAAGTTATTTTTTTAGGACTAAAAACAACCAAAATAAAAAATTCTGAAGGTCAAGTAAAAATAATTGCTAATCATAATATTACAGAAGTAATCAATTACAGCATGGAAAACTCTCTAGCCATTGTTGATATTGATATTAATAATGAAGAAAAAATTGAAAAAGTCGAAAAAGTATTAATCGAACTAGTAGAGGAATTAAGTAAAACATTACCAAAATTAAAAGGAAAAGTAGAGTTATTAGGAATTCAGCAAATAACATCCAGTGCAGTGCGTTATCGAATTACTGCTCCTACTATCGCTACCGAAAATAGTGAAGTAGAAAGAGAAATTAGAAAAGCAATCAAGAAAAAACTAGAAGAAGAAAAAATAAAAATCGGATGAAAAACAAGCTAGAGTACCATACTAACATCCACAAAAAGAGGTGTAAAATGGAAAATAAAGAATACCAATTAGGAGATAAAGTCGTTATGAAAAAAGGACATCCTTGTGGTGCAAATCAATGGGAAATTATAAGATTAGGGGTAGATATCAAGATAAAATGTTGTAATTGTGGTAGAGTAGTGATGATTCCTCGAATAGAATTTAATCGCAAACTAAAAAAAGTAGAAAGTAGTGAGGATGTATAATATGAAAGAGAAAAAGAAGTTAAAACTGAAAAAGTTTTACTTACACCCTATAACCACCTTTATATTGCTTACCATTCTAGTAATGATACTAAGTGGAATTTTTTCTTTATTTCAAATGCAAGCTACTTATACAACATTAAATCCTACAACAGGGCAACTAGAAAGCACTCTAGTAACAATTGAAAATCTTTTTAGCTTTAATGGCTTGAAATATATCATTAGTAACGCAGCTAGGAATTTTATTAGTTTTACAACACTAAGTACTTTATTAATTTCTTTAATTGGTCTAGGAGTGGCTCAAGCAACCGGATTAATAGATACTTTTATTAAGAGAGTTTTAGTAAAGATAGATAATAAAAAAGTAACCTTTATCATTATCTTTCTTGCTACAATTTCTAGTTTAATTAATGATATTGGATATGTAATTTTAATTCCAATTGCCGCCTTAGTATTTCTAAAAAATGGCCGTAATCCATTGGCTGGTATTATTGCATCTTTCTGTGGAGTGGCCTTTGGATATGGTGTTACGATTTTTGTAGGTTCAATGGAAGTAAATTTAATATCTACAACAGAGGATGCAGCTAGATTAATTGATTCTGCCTATCATGTAGCATTGTCATCCAATTTAATCATTATTATCATAAGCTCTATTATATTATCTATTGTTGGAACTATGATTATAGAGAAAATAATAATTCCTAAGTTAGGAAGATACAAAGATGTAAATGACATGACTAAAACTACAGAAATAGAAATTATAGAGAGTATTGAAGAGGAAGAGCAAAGAAAATTAGAAACGGAAATTCATGAGAAAAAGGGAATGAAATACGCAACTATCATGGCCATTCTATTTGCACTGTTCTTTATCTATTCCTTAATACCAAATTTACCATTTTCAGGGATGTTATTAGATATGGAAGAATATACTTATTTAGGACAAGTTTTTGGTCCAAATTCTTACTTCCAAGACGGATTTACTTATATGGTATCATTATTCTTTATCGTAACAGGGCTTGCTTATGGGATTGGAGCCAAAACTATTAAAAATGATAAAGAATTATTGGTAGATTCTAGTAAGTATATGGTAGAAGTTGCTGCTTTAATTCCTATGGTTTTCTTTGCAACTCAATTTATAGCAGTATTTAGGAAAACCAACATCGCTACTATAATTACTGCATGGGGAGCCAATTTGATTAATAGTTTGGATTTTACAGGTATTCCATTGCTTCTTTTGATAATTATTGTATTAGCTGTCATAAATTTATTTAATACTACACCAACTGCAAAATGGACTATTTTAGCGCCAATTGTAGTACCCAAATTAATGCAAGCTAATATTTCACCAGAATTTAGTCAATTTATTCTAAGAGCAACCGATTCTATGACCAAAGGTATTACACCACTTCTTACATATTTCGTGATTTTTGTAGGATATTTGAATATTTATAATCCAAACAAGAGGAGACCAGTTACGATAGGAAGAGCACTTAGATTAATAGCTCCATATTGTATGATTATTAGTCTTGTATGGCTTGCCATTATCTTATTATGGTATTTAACCGGTCTTCCACTTGGACCAAATGTTTACCCTACACTATAGACAACTTTTATGGGTTGTCGTTTTCTATTGTTAAAAATAAAAAGAAATGTTAAAATAAAAACAATTAAAAAAGAGGAAAATACTCCATTGAAACCTTCTAAGATACAACTAGCATACACTATTCATCTTAAATATCGTCAACAAGGATATAGCAGTAAATTAGTACAGTATTTATTAGAAAGAACAGAGGAAATCAAAGAAATAGACTTAATAGAAGTAGAAATATGGAAAAGAAATAAAGCCTCTATTTCATTAATAAAAAAATTTGATTTTGAGTTTCAATAATTTGATGATGAAAAAATAATATTTCAAAAGAGTATAAAAAATAAAATGTAATATTATTCATAAATATGATATAATCAGGATAAGAAAAGAGGTATAAACATGGGATTAACAGCAGGAATTGTAGGATTACCTAATGTAGGGAAATCGACTTTATTTAATGCAATTACCAAAAAAGGAATTCTGGCAGCCAATTATCCATTTGCTACAATAGAACCTAATGTGGGAGTAGTAACGGTACCAGATGAAAGATTAGAAATATTAAATAATATGTATCAACCAGAAAGACTAATTCCAACAGCGTTTGAATTTACAGATATTGCAGGATTAGTAAAAGGTGCATCACAAGGAGAAGGATTAGGTAATAAATTTTTATCCCATATTAGAGAAACAGATGCCATTGTAGAAGTAGTAAGATGTTTTGAAAATAATGATATCATCCATGTCGAAGGAGAAGTAGATCCTATTCGCGATATTGAAATTATCAATCTAGAATTAGTACTAGCTGATTTAGAAAGCATTGGCAATCGTATTGAAAAAATACAAAAGAAAACTCGTACTAGTAAAGATAAAGATGAATTAGTAGAATTAGAAGCTCTAGAAAAAGCCAAAACAGCATTAGAACAAAATAAAGCTTTAAGAATCGTTGAGTTTACCAAGGAAGAAAGATTAGCTATCAAATCTTATAACTTTTTAACATTAAAACCAATTATCTATATGGCCAATATTAATGAAGAAGAAGTAGCGGAAGAAGATAATGAATATGTGAAAAAAGTAAAAGAATATGCTTCGCAGGAAGGTGCCAAAGTCATTAAAGTATGTGCTAAAATTGAAGAAGAGTTAAGTCAGTTAGATGACAATGATCATAAAGAAATGTTAAAGGCTTTAGGAATTCAAATGAGTGGCTTAGACCAATTAATTAAAGCAACTTACGATTTACTAGGATTAGCTACATATTTTACAGTTGGTAAAGATGAAGTTAGAGCATGGACTTTTAGAAAAGGAATGAATGCTAAAGAATGTGCTGGTATCATTCATACAGATTTTGAAAAAGGATTTATTCGAGCAGAAATAATGTCATATGAAGATTTAATATCTCATGGTAGTGAATTAAAAGTGAAAGAAGCTGGACGCGCCAGATTAGAAGGAAAGGACTACATTATGCAAGATGGTGATATCTGTCATTTTAGATTTAATGTATAGAAGAATATGGAAATATTGAATGTAACACACAGTATAAATTTAGAAGATGAACTGCTACAATTTAATCTAAAAGATCATCAGGAATTGGTTGCTCAAGTAGAATTTAGAAGAGATATTTTAAATCTAGAACAAGCAGATGATAAATTTCCATCACTAGAGTCTATTCAATCAATGCTTTATTCCAAACAAGATCCATATTTTCAAACCATAATCATTACATCATTCACGGATCAAGATTCATATACTGCAACTGCTCAGGAAATAGAAAAAAGTCATGAAGAAAATTTGCAGAAAATCAAACAATTTTTAAAATCTATTATTAAAATAGAGCCAACTTATACCCAAGAAGAAGACTCTAAATCAGCAGAAACCATGATAGAATATAGTGCTAGATTAATTACAGAAACCAATATTATTGCTTCTATGATAAACTATCTTAATTCTCAAAAAATTAGGATAGAAGAAGAAGTTCCAATAATCATAGAAAATATGCATAAACTATAAAAAGGAGGAAAAAAATATGGAAAATAAAATTTATTCAAAAATATATTTTTGGTTATTTATCGGCTTATTAGTAACCTTTGCAACTGGTGCTTATACTGCAAACAATCAAGATGCTTTATCAGTTATCTTTACAAAAGGATATTATTGGATCTTAGTCTTGATAGAATTAGGATTAGCTATATTTTTATCAGCTAGAATTCATAAGATGCAACCAACCACCGCTAAAATAAGCTATTTATTATATACCTTTTTCAGTGGTTTAACTTTTGCATCGCTATTCGTAGTATATAAATTAGAATCTATTATTTTAGTCTTTGCAATTACAGCTATTTTATTTTTAGTGTTTGCCCTAATAGGTCATTTTGCAAAACTAGATTTAAGTAAAATCGGAACTTACCTAATTATGATATTAATTGGAATCATTTTATGTACATTAGTAAATCTATTTTTACAAAATTCAACTTTTGATATTATAATATCTATAATTAGTATTATTATCTTCTTAGGATTTATTGCTTATGATGTTCAAAAAATAAAAAGACTAAATGGTTACTTGTTAGAGGATAATTTAGCAGTTTTAGGTGCTTTTGAATTATATTTAGATTTTATTAATATCATTATTAATTTATTAAGATTATTTGGAAAAGCAGATGACTAAATCTCATCTGCTATTTTATTTAGATACAACTTAATAAAAATATAAAATAAGTGATAGACAAAGAAACAAAATAATGTTATATTGGGTCTACACACCCAGTAATTTCTAAGAAAGACGATGAAAGAATCGTTTTTTTGGCGTTGAAAGGAGTAAATATGGAACTGAGTCAAAAAGAAAGAAATTATGAACAAAATCATCTTGATAAAACGATAGGAATTATTAGAAATAAGATATCTGAATTAGGACAAGAGTTCTATGATAAAGAGGAAAAAATTCAGGAATTCAAGGAATTAATATGGGATTCAAAGCAAGATATGGATCCAACAGAAATGCGTTTTATGATGGCAGAATCAGATACAGAAGTATTTAGAATAGAGCGAAAAAGAAAATATTTTCAAACTTTATTTAGAATTCAAGGGCATCCTTACTTTGGAAAAATAATTTTTAAAGATCACATTAACAAAGAAGAAATCTATATTGGTATTACTCATGTAGAAGAAGAGTTAGAGCACTATGTACATGATTGGAGAAGCCCAATCTGTAGCTTGTTTTATGATTATGAAGTTGGTCCTGCTAGTTATATATCACCAGATGGAATAGTAACAGGAGAGTTATTGGTAAAAAGACAATATAAAATAGAAGATGGAAAATTAAAAGGAATATTTGATACTAGTATTAATATTGAGGATGATGTTTTACAGCAAGTCCTAGCAGAAGATTCTAATGATAAAATGAAAAATATAGTGAATACGATTCAACAAGAGCAGAATAAAGTAATTAGAAATACCGAAGATAGAACCTTAATCGTCCAAGGAATAGCTGGAAGTGGTAAAACTAGTGTAGCTCTTCATAGAATAGCCTTTTTACTTTATAAAATTAAAAATCTTTCATCAAACAATGTCTTGATTTTTTCTCCCAATGAAGTTTTCTCTGAATATATTTCCAATGTATTACCAGAATTAGGAGAAGATAATACTTTGCAAACAACATTTCATCAATTTATGGAAAACAATATAAAAGAATTTAAACATGTTGAAGAATTTACCAAATTTATTGAAAGATTTTATAAAGAAAAAACAACTCCCAAAGATTTAATTACCTATAAGCAAAGTGATCAAATAGTAGTGGATATCAGAAATTATATAGAAAGTTATCAAAAAACAACCTATTTTGTAGAAGATTTAGAAACTAGAGATTTTACTTATCCAAAAAGCAAGCTCAATTATTTTTTACATGAACGATATAATCATCTAAAATTTTTTGATATTATTCCAACAATTGCTACCAAAATATGTGATAATTACTATGATGGTAAAAAGACAAATCATAAAAAAATAGTATCAGAACTTTATAAGAGATTAAATCATAAAAAAGATTTTAAAGAAATTTATAAAAATTTTTATCATAGCAAATATTTTCAAGATAGTTATCAAAAAACTTTATCCGACTATGAGATCAAATCCTTTATAAATAAAAAAGATCTAAACTATGAGGATGCTTGCTTATTTATTTATATGAAAGGACTACTAGAAGGATTTAGTTATCAAGGAATGATTAAGCAAATCGTAATAGATGAAGCCCAAGACTATAATAAACTACAATATCAAATAATTAAGAATATCTTTCCCAATGCAGGATTTACTATTTTAGGAGATATAAATCAAACAATAAATCCTTACTATAAATATCATTCTTTAAAAGAATTAGAAGAAATCTTTAATGAAGATACTAAATACTTAGAACTGACCAAAACCTACCGTTCTAGCAAAGAAATTATTGAATATACCAATAAAATTCTAGGATTGAATTATGTAACTGCTATTCGTAAAGAAAATCATCTTCCTGTTCTATTTAGAGAGGAAAAGAACTTAAAAGAACAACTTCAATCTGATATTAATTTGTTACAATCTAAGTATAAATCGATTGCAATAATTACCAAAACAAATGAAGAAGCTAAGAAAATATATGAATTATTAAAAGAAAACAATCAAGATTTGAGTTTGTTAAAATCTAATACGGAAAAGTTTAATCGTAATTTAATTGTAGTGCCAGCTTATACTGCAAAAGGATTGGAATTTAATTCAGTAATTATTTATACTGAGAAAAATAATTCTTATACAGCGGAAGAAAAGTATTTGTATTATGTAGCTTGTACTAGATGTCAGCATCAACTACTCGTTTACAATCAATGAATTTTATGGTATAATATAGGGACTTTGAAAGGAGACAATATCCATGGGAAAATTATATGATCTAACAGAAACAAACAAAAGATTATCAGAAAAGTTAGAAGAAAATAATATAAGGGAATTAACCCTAACCAGCATGGGTAATTCGATTGCTTCCGGATATTCCTATATGAACATAACTCAACCTCTTTTATATAGAGATGAAAATATCGAAAGCATTATGGCAGAAAAGGGAATAACCTTAAACCGCTATCACTTTGCACGCTATGCTAACAATAACGATGAGCATGTTTATAGCTGGTTTTTATCAAATATTACGGAAGAAGAAATATATCACTTGAATCGGGTAGATATGTTGCATGAAAGAATCATAGGACTAACACCTGATTTAGTTGCAAAATATTATCCAGAGCATTCAGTAGAAAATTTAGGCTTAAGAAATATTATATTAAAAAATAATCCTAATTTAGTAAACATAGTGATATATCATGGTGCAACAGGTTCTTTCTTAGATAATGTTACTAGAAACGGTAAACATAAGTTAACAACAGGAATAAAGCGTGATTGTACTTCTATAGAAGCAATTTTGAAAGCCATTCAAATTAACAATCGTTTCGAAGAAAGTAATACACAGGTCTATTTATGTGGTACACCAAGACTATTGAATACTCCAGTAACTGATATTTTTATAAACTCTAGATTAAAAAAGATTGCTTTAACCTATGCCAATGTCACTTATGTACCACCAATTTCTAGAAAAATCCTATACCAACAAAATGGTTATGGTATTTCTCCAGATACTCACTACAATGAAGAAGAATATTTAACTTTATTAAATAAAATTATGGAAAGTATAAGCGACAATTATTTGATGAAGAAAGCTATGATAGATATTGATAGAGAATTTTTTAATATGAGTAGAAAAATTGAAGAGGGCGGAAATTTAGATAAAGATAGTATGATAGAAGAAAGATTAAATGAATGGATTACTATTTTAGAAGCCCAAGGAATGAATATTCATTATTTTTTAAATACCCTAAAAAGATACCTTTTAGACAGACAGCCCTATGATTTTCATTATTTAGGAAATGAGACAATGAAGACACATATAAATCAATTAAAAAAGTAGAAAAATAAAGAAAAAGCATTTACAGAACTGCTTTTTTTTGCTATATTATGAACGAGTATTTTAATACTCCTTGCTAGAAATAGCCAAAGACCAAAAGGAGGTGTAGAAAATGAGAAAGTATGAAATTATGTTCATCGTAAAACCTGATTTAGAAGAAGCAACTATGAAGCAAGTAGCTGAAGATATGAAATCAGTATTAGAGTCTAATAACGCTAAAGTATTAGAGTTAAAAGAGATGGGACAACGCGACTTAGCTTATGAAATCAATAAGTATAAGACAGGTTATTATTTCTTATTTACTATTGAAACAGAAGATTTAAATGCAACCAAAGAATTTGATCGTTTATCACTAATCAATGAAAACATTCTTCGTCATTTAATAGTAAGAGTAGAAGACTAAGAGAGGTAATAATATGAATAGAGTAATTTTAATCGGAAGATTAACAAAAGACCCAGAATTAAGATATACGAGTAGTAATATCGCAACAGCTTCTTTTAGTTTAGCTGTTGATAGAAACTTCACAAATCAAAATGGAGAAAGAGAAGCAGACTTTATTAACATTGTTGTTTGGAGAAAACAGGCTGAAAATTGTAAAAATTATCTAACAAAAGGTAGTCAAGTAGCAATTGAAGGACGTATTCAAACAAGAAGTTATGATGGTCAAGATGGACAAAAAAGATATGTAACAGAAGTAGTAGCAGATAATGTTCAATTTTTAGGATCAAGAGCTAATAATGGTGCTAGCAGTAATGCACAACCTGCATTTAACGATGAAGCAACACCATATGATTTTGCATCGACCCCAGAAAACAATACAACAGATGTATCAAATGATCCATTTGCTGATTTCGGATCTTCTATTGAGATAAGTGATGATGAATTACCATTCTAAAGAAGGAGGGAAGAATATGGCAGAATTTTATAAGAAAAAGAAAAAAGTTTGCTACATGTGTACAGGAAAAAATATCGATTACAAAGATGTAGAAACTTTAAAAAGATATATCAATGATAAAGGTAAGATTTTACCAAGAAGAATTACAGGAGCTTGTGCAAAACATCAAAGACATATAGCAGAACAAATCAAGCGCGCTCGTGCAATTGCTTTATTACCATATACAAAATAAGATGGACAAAGTTCATCTTTTTATTTTTCTTTATAACTACTTTATTGTATAATATAAAGTAGTTATTGATGGTGATAATATGACAAAATTAGCACAAGACTTAGAACTAGCTCACGCTCTAATAGAAGATAAAGAAAAAATAAGGGAATACTATAGTCTATTTGATAGAATATGGCCTTTTACTACCATTAATATGAAGCAAGAACTAGCACCATTTGATTTAGAAAATAAAAAATGTATTACCATCCAAGGAAGTTCTGATCATATATTTGAACTATTTCTAAAACATCCATCTCAAATCATTGGAATAGATACCAATCCTTTAACAGAATATCTTTATTATCTCAAAAATGCAGCCTTTGCGGTATTAGAAACAAGAGAAGATTTTCTCAAATTTTTTAGGTGGCACGATTATCCAAAGTTTTGTAAAAATAACCATCAAGTATTCGATAAAGATATCTTCCAAGAAATAGAAAAATATCTAATAGGAGATGCTAAAATTTTTTGGCAAGAATTATTTGATTGTCATAGTTCTATAGAGATTAGAAAAAATTTATTCAATGAATATGATGAAACAAATGATAGAGCTTTATATCAAGCTCTAAACTATTTATCAGAAGAAAACTATCAATATATTAGAGAGAATAGAAATAAAATAAACTTTGCTTTTAAAAATATAGATATTAGAAATCTAAATGAGGAGCTAACAGAAAATTGTGATTTTATAATACTATCTAATATCATCCTCTATGCACATTATATGTATAAAGAAAATCATTTGGAAGAGTTTAAAAGTTTAATAGAATTATTATCTCAGAGAGTAAATAATGGTGGCAATATCGTAGTAGGATATCTATATGATATTGAGAATGAAAATGATGCTAGAGATATTTATAGTCGGAAAATAAGAGATTCCATCTTTTATGAACCAGAATATAGATATTTCTATTTTCAAAAGATGCATGATTTACACTGTGATAGAAAGACTAACAATCATGATACATGTTTGGTTTATACAAAAAAATAACATAAAATTTATTTTTATAGTATAATAATTCTAGGATTTAATCATTACAAAAAGAAGTAGTAGAGGTTTATGATTGAGTGGAAAAGTAATTCAAATAACACAACAGCAAATACAAGAAATGAATTTATATTCGTAAGAAACAGAAAGATGTAAATAATATAAAAGATTTAGGATAAAAAATTCTAAATCTTTTATTCTTAAGAACTCTTTTGGACAATCATATCTTTTTGTAGTATAATTGTACCATGGAATGGAGAACATTATGAAAATAGAAAATCAAATCAAGCGAAAAATCAAAAGAAGCAAAAATGTATTTATCGTAGCACATAAAAATTTGGATTTAGATGCAATTGGTGCTTGTATAGGAGTAGCTTCTATTTGTCATGCGTTTCATAAAAAAAACTATATCATTATGGATGATAAAAAACATGAACTTGGTGTAGATAAATTATTAAAAGAAATAGAAAACAATTATACTATAATAAAAAGTAAAGAAATACCTAAATATCATCATAAAAAAAGTATTTTAATTATAGTAGATACCAATAAAGCACATTTGCTTCAAAATGACCAAATTCTTCATTACTTTGATGATATTATCATTTTGGATCATCATCAAGAATCCGATCAAACCATCTCACATGCTCTTCAAATTATTAATGAAAATGCTTCTAGTGCCTGCGAGATTGTAACCAATTTGATAGAACACTATCATATAAAGTTAACAGAAAAAGCGGCGACCTTTATCTTATCTGGCATTGTTTTAGATACCAGTAATTTTGTTGTAAAAACAGATACCGAAACTTATCAAGCTGCTTATTACTTAGCCAAACAAGGAGCTAATCCAAAAAAAGTTCAATATTTCTTGAAACAGGATATTAAAGATTATATAATAAGACAAAAAGTGATTACAGAAGCAAAAGTAATAAATGATAAATATGCCTTATCGGTGGCTTCTGAGAAAGTGAAGTATAAACGAGAAGAATTAGCTAAAATAGCAGATACTTTACTGCAATTTAATAATATAGAAGCATCTTTTGTACTAGGAAATCGTGTAGATGGTGGAGTTGGATTAAGTGCTAGAAGTGAAGGAACTGTAAATGTTGGAGAAATAGCAGAACACTTAGGTGGTGGTGGAGATGACCACGATGCTGCTGCTCAAATCAAAAACATGGAACTACAAGAAGTAGCAAAAGAATTAATCAATTTATTAGATTAGGAGGATTTGTATGAAAGTAATATTTATCAAAGATCTAAAAAAACAAGCTAAAAAAGGAGACATCAAAGAAGTGAAAGATGGATATGCACAAAATTATCTAATCAAAAATGGTTATGCTGTTCAAGTAACGGAAAAAAATATGGAAAATGTTAAAAAAGAAAATGATGCTAAAAAACAAGAAGAACAAAGACTAATCAAAGAAGCTGAGGAACAAAAGAAAGAGTTAGAGAAATTAACTTTGATTTTCAAAGTAAAAACAGGTGATCATGATAAAGTCTTTGGAAGTGTTAGCCCAAAACAAATGAAAGAAGAACTATTAAAAAAAGGATATAAAATTGATAAAAAACAAATAGAATCAGTTACCTCTTTACAAGCTCTAGGTTTTCATAAAGTAATGGTAACTTTATATAAAGAAATAAAAGCAGAATTAAAAGTACAGTTAGTAAAATAAAGTAGGTGATGATATGGCTGTCAAAACAATCCCTAATGACATTGTAGCTGAGCAATCCGTATTAGGGGCAATGTTTTTATCTCCGTTAGCAATTGAAAAAGCAACAGATAAATTATTTGCCAAATCGTTTTATTTAGAAAAACATGGTATTATTTTTCAATCTATTGTAGACTTACATGAGAAAAAAGTGCCAATAGATTTAACAACAATCACATCAGAGTTAAATCAAACCAAAAAGCTAAACGAAGTAGGTGGAGTAGAATATCTAACGGAGTTAATCAATATTGTTCCCACTGCAGCAAATGTAGAATACTATATTCAAATTGTTGAAGACAATTATATGCTAAGAAGTGTCATTGACACTTCCACGGAAATTGCTACTTTGGCCTATGAACATGATGGAGATGTTGCGGATATTTTAGATCAAGTAGAAAGTAAAATTGTTGGAATTATTAGAAACCGTCGTTCATCAGAATTTAGAACGATTCAAGATGTTCTAAATGAAGTACAGGTAAATTTAGAAAA
>CALVOY010000053.1 GCA_944350415.1 uncultured Bacilli bacterium
TTTTTATTTTCAATTTTATTATACTAAATTTTGGTAGTATTTACCTTATTTTTGCATTAAAAAAGTGAATCTGTGGATAACACATTTTCACTTTTTCTACTTCTTTAAAATTTTACCGAAACTCAAAGATCAATTGCTTATTTCAAGATTCAAAATCAAGTCTAGGAGTCAAAATTTCATACCCATCTTTTGTTACCAAAACAGTATGTTCGTAATGAGCAGAAGCCTTTCCATCATCGGTTTTAATAGTCCAATTATCCTCTAACATATAAATATCTGCTGTTCCCAAATTTAACATTGGTTCAATGCAAATTACCATACCTTCTTTTAACTTTGGTCCAGTACCAGCCTCTCCATAATTAGGAACCTCCGGATCTTCGTGCATTTCTCTACCAATTCCATGACCACATAATTCTTTTACCACTCCCAAATGATGTTTGATTGCGTATTGTTCTATGGAATGTGAAATATCACCAATACGATTTCCAGGTTTTACTTGTTTTAAACCCTCGTATAAAGCCTTCTCCGTATGCTCCATTAAATATTTTTTATCTTCTGAAATTTCACCAACAGCATAAGTCCAAGCAGCATCTCCCTGGTATCCTTTATAACCAATCACCATATCAATCGTAATAATATCACCTTTTTTTAATGCATAATCAGATGGAATCCCATGCACAACTGTATCATTTACACTAGTACATAATGCTGCCGGAAATCCTTCATATCCTTTACAGGTTGGAACTGCCCCCATACTTCGAATATAATCTTCTGCTAATCGATCTAATTCTTTGGTAGTAATACCAGGTTTTACATATGGCTTTAAATATTGATGAGTCAAAGAAACCAGTTTTCCTGCTTCTCTCATGAGTTCTATCTCTCTATCACTTTTTATCGTAATCATATCTACTTCTCCAATCCAGTAATATTATACTACAAAATCAAAACTTTAGCATTTTTTTACTACAGTTCTCTAGTAATCATTCTTAATTCTAAGATTCTTGCAGAGAGCTTTCTCCAGTCTGGTAATCAATCGCGATTCCTTCTTGTACATTATAAACAAAAACATGAAATTGAATACCTTCCCCTTTATCTTCTACAGAATATGCTTCCATTACTACTCCTTTTGCTAGTAAATTATTCCCTTCAAAAATAGGAGTTACTCGATACAAAACATGATTATTAGTTTCTTTGACATATTCAGCAACTTGATTTTCAAACTCTAACATCCCTACTGTATTCATATAGCGAGTACAAGTAATTAAATTCTTCTCGTTAGCATTTTCTCCCGTTAATTGATAGCCAATCAAATGGCAACGATTATATAAATACTTGCCATCTACAATATCGTATTTTACAGTATGCCAGCCAGAAGGTTTAATCATACCAATGGACCCTCTTTCTTCTGTAGGCATCAAATCTCTACCAATATTAGCCATAGCCACTCCACATCTTCCTAAAGAGTCTAACTCACTATACTGTTCAAAGGAATTCGTTTGATAATCCGCTTCCTCAAAATTAGGAATATTATTATTAATAATTACATAAGGTTCTCCAGAATATTCTGGTATTTCTTCTAAGCGGTAAGAAACACTGGGAGCAGTCGATGATTGTGAAATAGTAGTAGATGCTGTTATGTCGTGTATGAATTGTTCCCAATCATCATAGTAATAACCACCTAGTACCAATAATCCGACAGCAACTATAGAAGTAATTCCCTTGGACATCTTCTTTTTCTTTCTTTTTCTACCCATTTTATCACCTACTCTACTAATTTTTAGTAATAGCAGTCACTTGATAACCTAGTGCTTCGATTATTTGCTTAACTTCGTCTACAGCTAGCGATGGACTACTAATCACAATTGCCTGGTTCTTGGATAAATCTACTGTAACTTTTTTTACTTCTTTCATATTTTCCAATCCCATTTTTACTTTTTGTGCACAATGACTACATTGCATTCCTTCTATCTGGATTATTGTTTGGATTTTTTTCTGAAACATACTCACATCCTCCTTATTTTCACTTTCTTCAATCTTAAAGCATTCATAACTACAGTCAAGCTACTTATGGTCATAGCAAGAGCCGCAAGCATAGGGTTCATAGAAATTTGAAATTTTGAAAACATTCCCGTTGCAATGGGAATCATGCAAATATTATAGAAAAAGGCCCAAAATAAATTCTGTTTAATATTACGAACCGTTGCTTTACTGATTGTCATCAAATTTAAAATAGGAACTAAATGATCACCCATTAGAATCACATCTGCGGAATTATTCGCAATATCTGTCCCACTAGATACACTAACACCAATATCAGCTGTTTTTAAACTTGGAGCATCATTAATACCGTCACCTACCATCATGACCATCTTTTTATTTTTTTTCAGCTCTTGAATAATATGAACCTTATCTTTTGGCATGACATTGGCGATTACTTTAGAAATACCCAATTGTTTAGCAATTAAGTTTGCTGTAATTTCATGATCTCCAGTAAGCATAATCACTTCTTTATTTCTATTTTTTAACTCTTCTATTACCATTTCCGCATGATCTCGTGTGATATCTCTTACACCAATTAAAGCAATGACCTTACGATTTTCTACCACATAAACAATACTATTTTTTTCTTCTGCTAATTCTTTTTCCATTATTTCATATTCATTGGTAACTTTCTCGGAAGAAAGAATCTTATGATTTCCAATCCAAAACTCTCGCTTATCTAAAGTTCCTTTTATTCCTCTTCCAGCAAGATTTTCAAAGTTGGTTACTTCTACCAGTTTGATTTTATTTTCCTTAGCATAGTTTAGAAAAGCTGTCCCAATAGGATGAGTTGAATTTTTTTCTAAACTAGCTACTATTTTCATTAATTCTTTTTGGGAATAACTACTATAATTATGAATTTTTGCGACTTTCAGTTTTCCATAAGTTAAAGTACCCGTTTTATCAAACACTATGGTATCTACTTTGCCAGCATTCTCTAAAATCTCACTAGATTTCACTAAAATTCCATTTTTAGCACATATTCCTTCACTAATTACAATTGCAAGCGGTGTGGCTAGCCCCAAAGCGCAAGGACAAGCAACTACCAATACAGTAACAAAATGAGTTAGAGCACTGTGAATCCCAGCACCAATCATCCAATAAACTACAAATGTAACAATAGCTACAAGTAAAATTCCTGGCACAAAAATTCCACTTACTTTATCAGCTATTTTAGCAATTGGTGCCTTAGTATTAGTAGCCTCGATTACTAACCTTACAATTTCAGATATCGTAGAATCCTTTCCTATTTTTTCTGCTCGATATTCAAAATACCCATCATGATTCAAGCTTCCCGCTACTACAGAAGCTCCCTTTTCCTTTTTCATTGGAGTAGATTCTCCCGTAATGAAAGCCTCATCCAAATGGGCAGATCCCTTAGTAATAATACCATCAACAGCAACTTTCATTCCAGGTTTACAAATTAGAATATCCCCCTTCTGAATTTCATCTAAAGAAACTTCTTGCTCCTGATTCTTTATTTTAAGCAAAGCTTTCATCGGAGTAATTTGTACCAACTCTTGAATGGCTTCCTTTGTTTTTTCTTTACTTTTGGTATCAATAAATCTTCCCAATTTAATAAAAAATAAAATAATAGCACTAGATTCAAAATACAAATTCTCTACATACTCTGTTTGTCCCATAAAAATCATAATCGTACCAAATACACTATATAAAAAACTAGCTAGGACACCAATCGAAACCAGAGTATCCATATTTGGAGATTTATGAATAAAATTTTTCCAACCATTTTTAAAAATATCAAACCCATAAATCAAGAAAAAAGTAGTAAGAATCAATAAACAAAGAGAATAATAATTAGGATATTTTTTCATATCTAATAAAGGAATAGTAGGAAGACCAACCATATGTGACATAGAAATATATAAGACAACTATAGATAACACGCCAAATAAAACAAGACTTTTTTTGCCTTTATCTTTTTGAATCTCTTTAGTCTCATCATAAACTCCCAAACTTTTAAAACCTGCCTCTTTCACAAATCGATTCAAGTCCGATATAGTTAAACTCTCATCATATTCAATCAAAGCCTGGGCTAATACCAAATTAACACTAGCCTTGTGAATTCCTTTCTGTTGATTCAAATATTTTTCCAAACCAGAAGAACAAGCGCTACAACTCATTCCTTCTATACTTAAAATCACTTTATTCATAGATTCAGCTCCTAAATAATGATATTCTAATCATTACAAAATCTAATACTATTTAGTAAATCAATCAGATACTAAAAATACTCTATCCAATTTTTATCTACTATCTAGTAACTTTAGTATACAAAAATAAAAGAATAAAAACAAGTTTTATTCCCCTCAGTCCAGGATAAAAACATGAAAAAAATAAAGAGCAGTTAAAATGGCTATATGGTTAGTGGCCTTTAACTGCATTTTTGTTTAAAAATTTAATGAGCAAGGATATTAAAAAATCTAAGAATTTCAGTTTCGTAAGATAAAGATAATTTAAATCTTATTAATCTTAAGCTTCGGTTATAGA
>CALVOY010000054.1 GCA_944350415.1 uncultured Bacilli bacterium
TTTTATCTTCAAACTCACTCACAAAATCATCTCCCTTGGACAAATCTTTTAACCCTTTCGTTTCCAAATCTAACATAATTAGATGTTTGTATTCTTGGATCTTTTCTTCATTATTATTGTACCAATACCCCATGAGTTTGTCCATATTATACTCAATGATTTCAATGTTTTTTACATATTTTACTTCCTTATTACTTTGAATGTAATAAGAAATCTGTTCTTCTTCACTTTTCATCCCATAAGTGAAATCGATATGAAGATATTTGGTTTCTAAATCATAGTTTTCTCCCCTATGTGCTTTCTTAGAATAAAGGCTAGAAAAGAAGGCAAAATTTCTATTATGTAAATAAGCTAGCATATTACTATTCAGCTCAATATGAATATATTCTTGATCTGCCTTTACCAAAACATCTACTGTTTTCGTTCTCTCTAATACCGTTTGCACAGGTAATTCATTTCTTAAAAACTGAACTACTTCTACTTTTCTTTTCAATAATCTCGATAAGAACTCTTGTAGTAAACTTTTATCATCCTCATCACAAAGTATCGTCTTGAAAACTCTATCATATTTGGCAGTATAAAACTTCTTTTTCAAACTAAATCACCTCCTTCGAAAAGATAATTTAGTATAGTAGAAAATAAAATTCAAATCACCAATTTTTAAAATTCACTAGAAAAAATCTAGGAACAATTTACATTTTCCTAGACCAATTTTTAATTTTTACTACTGAAAAATCATTTTTAGATAAAATTTTAAAAATTTATCTTATACTATAATTTTTTTACTTTTTCTAAATCCTTCTGTAAATAATAAGGAAGATTATTATAATCAACTGCTAATAATCTAATAGCTGAATTATAAGCAATCATTCTTAATTCTCTATCCAAACCAAAATGAAACATTTTATTTTTCTCCAGCTAAAATAACTTCAATATATCATTAAATGTAATATAAATCATAAGTGCTAATAGTAAAATAAATCCAATCGTATGAATTTTATTTTCCGTTTCTGGTTTAACAGGACTTCCCTTTATTTTTGCAATAATTAAAAATAAAATTCTTCCTCCATCAAAAGCTGGTAATGGAATTAAATTAATAAACCCAACATTGATACTTAATAACGCTATTAAATATAAAATATTTTCAAATCCTGCATTTACTTGTGTACCAACAACATTATAAATTCCTACCGGACCAGAAAGTTGATTCACAGAAAGCCCACCAGTAAATAATCCTTTTAATGTAATTACCATTTGTCTAAACAAAGAGCCCATTTTAGTAAAAGCATATTGGATGGAAGGTATAAATCCTCTCTCCACTTCTCCCTCTGAAATAATTCCAACTCGATAAATAGTACTTCCATCTACTTCCTCTTTTAATGGAGTAACATCAATATCTAGTTCTCTTCCATCTCTTTCAATGGTAAATGTAATCGGTTTGCTTTTATCTTCTACTTGCAAATAAATAGAAACATCATCACTTGTTTTTACTTTATGACCATTAATTTCTAAAATATAATCACCAACTTCAATCCCAGCTTCCTCTGCTGGATTACCACTAACCAGCTCTGAAACAATCGGTTTAGAAGATACCGCTCCCCATCCAAAAGCAATTATCAACAACAGTAAAAAAGCTAAAATAAAATTATTTCCAGCTCCAAAAAACATTACTAAAAATCTCTGCCATACTGGCTTTGACTGTAATCTTCTATCTTCTGGAACCTTTTCCTGATCATCACTATCCAAATCCTCACCGGCTAGTGCACAGAACCCACCGATTGGAATTGCTCGAATCGAATATTCTGTTTCCCCCTTTTTACTTTTCCAATGAAAAAGCTTGGGTCCCATTCCAATCGCAAACTCATAAACATAAATTCCAAAAATTTTAGCAAATATGAAATGCCCAAACTCATGCACTAATACAATAACACCTAAAATAATTATAAAATAAATTAGATTTAGCATATTCCCTCCTATAGTATAGATATGAATAAAATAGACGTAATAATCACAAAAATTAAACTATCAAATAAATCTAAAACTCCACCATGCCCAGGAACTAAATTAGAAAAATCCTTTTGATGATAATAGCGTTTAATTTGTGAAAAAATAAGATCACCAATTTGGCCAATAATAGATAATGTAACTGTAATAATTAAGATTTGTACAAAAGGAATTTGATGGTTAATTACTGTTAAATAATAAATCATGCCGGCAAATGTCCCCATCAAAGTACCGCCTAAGAATCCTTCCACCGTTTTATTAGGAGAAATTGCTTTTGCTAATGGATATCGACCAATTAATTTACCAGTAAATAACGCAAAAATATCCGTAAAGCAAGTAATCATTAGAAAATAGATAAAATAGTCAAAAGAATAATTACGAATTAAAATCATCAAATTAAAGGAAAACCCGATAAATAAAACACTACCTAATAAATAAAGAGCATCCTGTAAATTATATTTTTCGTTATCTCCAATCACAACTAACGGTACCATAAAAGCAAATAACATAAAGGTTAAAATACGATAATCTAAAACAATCATTAATTCTTTACTTTGATAATTATTTAAAATCAGAAAACCAACTGCCAAATAGGCCAATATTTCTATTAATAACGATAATTTTCTCTTCTTTAACTTTAGATCAAATAATTCCTTAAAAGCTATTAAACCAATTAGTAAAACAAGACCAGCAAAAAAGAGTCCCCCTTTTACAACAAATGGTATGAAAATAAGTAATAAAAGAATAGAACTTAAAATTCTGTTTTTCATGATTTTACACCTCCAAATTTTCGATCTCTCTGATAATAAGTAGTAACAGCCTTATCAAACTCCTTCTCATCAAAATCAGGAAATAAAACATCTGTGAAATAAAACTCACTATAAGAAAGTTGCCATAGCATAAAATTACTAATACGATATTCACCACTAGTACGAATTAGTAAATCAATAGGTGGTAAATCTTGATATAAGTGTCGTTCAAAAGAATTCTCATGAATATCTTCAATATTCATTTCACCACTAAGTACTTTTTGACACAATTTTTTAGTCGTATCCACAATTTCACTATGACCACCATAATTAATACAAATATTAAAAATCAATTTCGTATTATGCTGTGTTTTTTGCATAATTTCATCCATACTATCTAAGACATCTTGACGTAGGGGTTCTCTCCTACCAGAGAAGATAACTTTAACTCCCTTTTCCTGTAAAGTGTTAAATTTTTTGCGAAACGTTTCAATAAAAAGATTCATCAAAAAATCAACCTCTTCTTTACTTCTTTTAAAATTTTCTGTAGAAAAAGCAAATACAGATAAATAAGGAATATTGGTATCCGCTATATGCAGGCATAGTTTTTCTAAAGTCTTACTTCCCTCTCTATGGCCCATACTTCTACTAAGCTTTCTTTTCTCAGCCCATCTGCCATTACCATCCATAATAATTGCTACATGTTTTAATTCTTCCATATACTCTCCTATTACTACTATTATAATACACTTTTTAAAATCCTACAATTATAAAAGATAAAATATTGGCTATAATAATAGCGGTGATACCATGTATTATATCAATTATTTTTTTCTTTATGCCATAATTGGACATATGATAGAAACCTTTTTTGTATCAGGCTTTACAAGTGGTATTCTCTATGGATGGTGGACACCTGTATATGGATTTGGAGCAGTTCTCATTTTGTGTATTGGAAAATGGATTGATACTTTTCAATTAGCAGGAAAAAGAATTTGGAAAATATTTATTACTTATGTATTATGTATGGTTATTTTAAGTACACTGGAACTGATAGGCGGATACTTAATCGAATGGATTTTTCATCAACAATTTTGGAATTATGAAAGTCATAAATTTCATATTGGATCCTACATTTCTCTAGAAATGGCTAATATGTGGGGAATTGCCGGAATTGCCGTACTCTACTTATTAAAACCATTAACTGATCGAATTGTTTCAAAAATTCCCAAATGGTTTACTTATTTACTACTATTTTTAATCCTATTAGATACTATTCTCACCATATTACTAAAATAAAAGAATCCATATCGACTAAAAACTATCAATATTGATTCTTACTTTTTTATTATCTTTTATATAGCTACTTGCTTGTACTAAAGTTCTGACAGCATTGGCTAGCTTTCCGCCTTTTCCAATGACTCTACCCATATCCTCAGTATCTACTAATACTTGAATTAGGATAGTATTTTCTTCATCACTTTCAAACTCTTTCACAGATACATTTTCTTTATTAACAACAAGCGACTTTACTAAAAATTCTGTTAACTCCACTAAACTCATAATTATTTACCTTGTTTTTCGTCAGCAAACTTTTTCATGATTCCAGCTTTTGATAATAAATTTCTAACAGTATCTGAAGGTTGTGCACCAGTTCTTAACCATTTTAATGCAATTTCTTCATTAATTTTAGTTTCATCTGCAATTGGATTATAAGTACCAATTAACTCTAGATACTCTCCATCTCTTTTTTGTCTAGAATCACTAGCAACAATACGGTAGCTAGGTCTTTTTTTAGCTCCCATTCTAGTAAGTCTTAATTTAACTGCCATTTCCATTCCTCCATTTCTAAAACTACATCTATTATAAACAAATAGTTGTATCCTGTCAACCTTTTTTTCTTAACAGTAAAAAAGACAGATTACTAGATATACTCATGCATTTTAAGAAGTATAAAAAAGTACCTAGTTTAATCTAGATACTCTTCGTTCACTTCTTGTTCAATTTGCTGTTCTGCATTTGCAATATCGCTATCATCAACATCATCCATGATTACTTCCCATGGATCTTCCTCTTCATCATACGCAATTTTTACTTTAACATCACCAACAATCTCAATACCAAGTTCTTTTTGAACAGTATACTCAATTTTACCATCCACAATATCTGCTCTAGTACAAGAAGGTTGCTTTAAACTGCGTATAATAATTTCCTCATTTGTGATATCTGTATCATCTTGTTTTGGAACATTTACTTCTTCTAAATAAGTTGTTGTTTCACGAACCACTTCTGTCTTTGTATCTTCTGAACAAGAATACCAGATATTAACGTCATAGCTACCTTCGATATTAATTTTATTACCGTTTCTATATCCCTTAAAAGTATGATTAATAACCCAACATCCTAAAATCGTAGTGGGTACATATTCAGGAGTTACTGTTTTTGTAGTAGTAAACGTTTTCTTCCCTTTTCCAACAACGGCTTTTGTTACAATCTCTCGAGTGCTTGCCATAATATCCCTCCTCTAGTTTAATGTATGCTAGATAGGTAAAATGTTGACAAAAACTACATAGAGAGAAAAAAAGAAAATGACTATACACATTTTCTTTTAATCAACGCTAACTAGTGTGATTCGAGCAAAACCGTCTCCTACACGAACACCATTTTGCATAGAACCATTGGTGACTCCTCCAATATAACCAGAGCCGCCACCTCCTCCAGCAGTTCCATTATTCCAGCCACCGGCGCCGCCACCATACCAGCCGCCACCACCGCCAGCTCCACCAATACTTGTTAGAAATCCACCGCCATATCCAAAGCCACCATTACGTTGTACGTCTGTTGGAGCTTCTAAACAGTATCCGCCTTCTGTCTGCGTTCCTCCTGTACCTTCTCTTTTATCAGCAGATTGACCATTACCACCGTTAATACCACCTCCGGTTCCACCATATCCATTTCTTCCTAATTCCCAATTCTCATAATCACTACCGCCGCCGCCACCAGCGACTATTAAAACACTTCCTTTGTTACTTTCATAATTTCTTAGTTCTCCAAGATTAAGACCAACAGCTATATGAGTAGCGCCACCACCGCCACCATTGTTTTCGCCTCCAGCGCCACCACCGTTATAAGCAGTTATATGAGAGGTACCATCAAAATCAGTTCCTTTTTGTCCGACTGCAATATACAATTGATTGTCTTTGCTTAGAACAATTTGTCCCACAGAGTATCCCCCTTTTCCACCAAGTAAAGGTTGGGAATCTCCTCCTTGAGCACCATACACCTCTAGTTGATAGGTTCCACTACATGGTACTGTAAACTCTTGTACTCCTCCAGTATAGTTGAATTCCCATGTTTGTCCTGGTGCATAAGGATATAAATTAATACCATAGGTATAATGACTCCAGTTTCCTCCATTAT
>CALVOY010000055.1 GCA_944350415.1 uncultured Bacilli bacterium
TACAGATAGTAAATACCATTTTATCTGTAGATCCTGATTATCAACCGGAATTAACAGCTATGTTTGGATCTAGTTTATGTACTTGTATCAGTAAAATTCCATTTGATGGACCAATTGCTGGCGTAAAGGTTGGCTATGTCGATAATAAATTTGTCATCAATCCAACACCAGAAGAGTTAGAAAAATCAGAACTAGATTTAACAGTAGCTGGTACCAAATATGCAATTAATATGGTAGAAGCTGGTGCTAAACAAGTATCGGAAGATTTAATGTTAAAGGCTTTGATGTTTGGTCATGAAGCTATTAAAGAGTTAGTAGCATTCCAAGAAGAAATCATCGCTGAAATTGGTGAAGAAAAAATGGAGTATGAAGTTCTGGAATTAACAGAGGAACTTCGTAAAGAAGTTAGAAGCCTAGCTGAAAAAGATTTAGATGATGCTTTAAGAATCAAAGATAAACTAGAAAAATATGCTAGAATTGATGAGATTAAAGAAAGTATTGTTGAAAAATATACCAAGGAAAATGAAGATAAGTTAAAAGAAAAAGAATTAGTAGAATTAACTACCAAAGTAAAACTAATTTTAGAAGAAATCGAATATGAAATCTTTAGACAGATTGTGGTAAAAGAAAAAACAAGGGCAGATGGTAGAAAGATGGATGAAATTCGTCCATTATCTACTGATATTGATTTACTTCCAAGAACACATGGTTCTGCTTTATTTACCCGTGGTCAAACACAAGCACTAGCTGTGACAACATTGGGTGCCTTAGGAGAACATCAAATCTTAGATGGTCTAGATATGGAAACAGAGAAAAGGTTTATGTTACACTATAACTTTCCAGCTTTCTCAGTGGGTGAGACTGGTCGTTATGGTGCACCTGGTAGACGCGAAATTGGACATGGTGCTTTAGGAGAAAGAGCACTTCTTCAAGTAATGCCTAGTGAAGAAGAATTTCCATATACCGTTCGTGTAGTATCGGAAGTATTAGAAAGTAATGGTTCTTCTTCTCAAGCAACAATCTGTGCGGGATGTATGTCTTTAATGGCAGCAGGGGTTCCTATTAAAGCACCTGTTGCAGGAATTGCGATGGGATTAATTACGCATGGCGATGATTACACCATTCTAACAGATATTCAAGGAATGGAAGATCACCTTGGAGATATGGATTTTAAAGTTGCCGGTACCAAAGATGGAATTACCGCTCTTCAAATGGACATTAAGATTAAAGGAATTACGGAAGATATTTTACAAGAAGCACTTGCCCAAGCAAAAAAGGCTAGACTAGAAATCCTAGATGTTATTACGAAACAGATTGCTGAACCTAGAAAAGAAGTAAGCAAGTATGCTCCTAAAACAGAAATCTTCTATATCAAACCTGAAAAGATTAAAGATGTTATTGGTCGTGGTGGAGAAATGATTACCAAAATTATCTGTGATAGCTCCAATGTAACTTCAGTAACCGATATGAATGCTGTAAAAGTAGATTTAGCCGATGATGGTAGAGTAACCATTTACCATTCAGACAAAGAAATCATTGAAAAAACCAAAAATACAATCTTAGATGTAGTAAAAGAAGTAGAAGAAGGAGAACTTTACACCGCAAAAGTAGTGAAGATTGAAGAATTTGGATGCTTTGTACAAGTTTGGCCAGGATGTGAGGGACTTGTTCATATTTCAGAACTATCTCATAATCGTGTTAAAAAATGTGAAGATGTTGTTCATCTAGGAGATGAAATTTTAGTAAAAGCAATTGGCTCAGACAAAAAAGGAAGATTAAATTTTTCAAGAAAACAAGCATTACCAAAACCTCAAAGAGAAGAAGAAAAAGAAAGTGAATAATTCAATTTAATCTTCTTTTTTTCTATTTTTCTGTTATACTAATATTATAGGAAGGTGAAAATATGAAAAAATCAACAATGATTATATTTGGCGTAGTAGCAGTAGTAATTTTAGTAATCGCAATGCTAGCTGGTAGTTATAATTCTTTAGTATCGAAAGAAGAAAAAGTAGATAAGGAACTAGCTAATGTCGATGTCCAATTAGAAAGAAGAGCAGATTTAATTCCTAATTTGGTAAATACGGTAAAGGGATATACTTCTCATGAGACAGAAGTAATTGATAAAATTACGACAGCTAGAGAAAATTTATTAAATGCAAGTAGTGTTGAAGAGAAGAGTGAAGCTAATGATGAATTAACAACAGCATTAAATGCGTTGATGGTTGTAGTAGAAAACTATCCTGATTTAAAGGCCAGTGAGAATTTTATTCAATTATCAGATGAACTTGCAGGAACAGAGAATAGAATTGCTACAGCACGTCGTGACTATAATGATGCCGTAACATCTTATAATACATCCGTTAAAAAGTTTCCAACCAACATTTTAGCAGGTATATTTGGATTTGAGCAAAAGGATTACTTTGAAGTAAGCGAAGGAAAAACAGAAGTACCTAATGTGGAATTCTAATATGAGAAAGATAGGGCTCTTTTTCCTTTTTTTTATTTTTTGCTTGATTCCTAGATCTGTTTTGGCTCTAGACACAGTAGAACCAACAACAAATTTTTATATTAATGATTACGCGGATATTTTAAGTAGCGAAACAGAAAGTTATATTATGGAACACAGCGTAGCTTTAGCAAATCAAACTACTGCTCAGATTGTAGTAGTAACCGTTCCTAATTTGGATGGTGCTAGCTTAGAAGAATACGCAACCACTCTTTTTCGTAAATTTGGAATAGGAGATAAAGAGGAAAACAATGGGTTATTGTTACTACTAGCATTAGAAGAAAGACAAATGCGAGTAGAAGTTGGTTATGGATTAGAAGGTATCTTACCAGATGGAAAAACAGGTAGATTTCAAGATGATTATATGATTCCTTATTTTAAAGAGGATAACTTTGACGAAGGAATGCTAAATGGATATAAAGCATTTTTCCAAGAAGTTGCTACTTATTATGAATTTGATGGAGAAGTAGATGCTCCTGTCGAAAATGAAATGTCTGAAAATGATACATTTGCTTCGCTCTTTACATTTATCTGGGTATTTGGATTTTCTGGATTTATGATCTATATTCTTGCTCATAATAGTAGGAATGGCCGTGGTGGTAGAGGCGGATTTTATTTTGGTGGTCCATTTTTTGGTGGAAGATCATCAGGCGGTTCTTCTTTCGGTGGATTTTCTGGCGGAGGAGGTTTCTCTGGTGGTGGAGGAAGTTCTAGAGGTTTCTAAAACTTCTTTTTTTTGGCAAAAAAATCATACCAGCTTCATATAGTTTATTAAGGTGATGTTATGTTAAAAAAATATACTTCTTATTTAGGGGTGTTAGTACTTGCTTGTTTTAGTTTCTATTATACGGATAAAGCTGTAGATATTGTGAAACGAAATGATCCTATTATGAAAAGTATATTGGCTAATTCTGAAAATTATTATGTAGATCCCGTAAGTGCACTTATTACCGGAGATGAAATAATAGTTGGTATGAATGGCAAAAAAGTAAATATCGATAAAAGTTATCAAAATATGAAGCAAATAGATGAATATAATGAATCGATGTTGGTATTCGATGAAGTCGTTCCTGACATTTCTTTAACAGATAGCTTTGATAAATATATCGTAGGGGGTAATATCAACAAAAATCAGGTTGCGCTTGTATTCAAAGTAGATGATGCTTATTATATTGATACAGTCAATAATATCTTATTAGATAAAAATGTATTGGCAACATTTTTCATGGATGGAAATGTTGTTGAAAATCATATGGATCAAGTTCTGGAACTAGTCAGCAATGGTTATGAAATCGAAAATTTAGGTTATGATGGCTCTTATACTTTAGATCGCTTTGGTTGGACCAACAATATGATTTCTTCTTTAACCAATGAAGATACAAAGTTTTGTTACACAGATTATAAAAACAGCAGTGTATTAGATTTATGCAGTAATCATAAAATGTATACAATCAAACCCACTGTAAGCGTAAATAATTATCCTTTTTCTACTGTAAAAAAAGAGTTAGAAAGCGGAAGTATTATTAGCTTTAATTTAAATGAAACTACTTTAAAAGAATTGCCTAGTATTATTTCTTATATTCAACAAAAAGGATTTGACTTGGTAACATTAGATGAATTGGTTAGTGAAAATTTAGTGGAAGAAAAATAATTTTTGTGTTATAATAAGATACATTAAAAAAGGAGTAGTTAGAAGTAGTATGATAAAAGTAAATTATGAAGATATGAAAAATAAGACCCAAGAAAATTATATTCAAGGCTTATTTTTTGTGACAGAATATCATAATGATACAGAAAAGAAAGCTAGGTTATCTTTAGCTTTAGGAAAAAGAGTTTGTAGTGAAGAAACAATCGATACTTTGACAGAAATCGATTCCAAAGGGTATAATCTCTATGATTATAAGAGTAGAAATATAGTAGATAATAAAATAAAAAATAATTTTTTATTAAGTAAGGGTAATTTACCAATATTGAAATTAGAACATTCTGAATCTAAAAATAGAAAAATAGATTATACGGATGATATCTATGTTCTTTATCAAGAGGATAGTAATCGAATTGGTAGTAAAATTATGATAACTAGTTTAAAAGCCGAAAATTTTGAAGATGTTAGTGTAACGGTATTAGATAGTGATGAATTGTTTAGCACAGAATATTATCAGAAAAAATACCATTTCACTATAAAAGAAGATGAAATACTATCACTTAGAATAGGAAATGAAATGTTTTTGAGTGGAGAAGAAGGTTTTTGTCTTCGCTGTGAGAGTGCCTTAAAGTGCATAGGAAAAGTATTTAGTAAAGTTATGAAAAAAGTAGAAGCAACAGAGATAGATGTTAAAGAATATAAGATACAAAGGCATTAAAATAACTGTAATATAAAAGACTTCTTATAAATTTGAAAAAAGAATATTTTTCCGAATAATCCATAATCAGTAACCAAGTGCATGGATAGAAAAAACGAATAAAAAACGATTTCTATCTCAAAAAGAATAAATAAAAAATAATATTGAAAAGGGATCACTATCATCCCTTTTTCCTTGTTTTAAAAGCTATTTTATAGTATAATTTTCTAGTAGAATGGTAGTGATAGTATGTACTTAAAAGAAATACAGGCCTCAGGTTTTAAATCATTTGCTGATAAATTGAGTATCACATTAGATAATAATATTACTTGTATTGTTGGTCCTAATGGTAGTGGAAAAAGTAATGTTGTAGATGCAGTGCGTTGGGTATTAGGAGAACAATCTGTTAAAAGTCTTCGTGGGGATGGCTCTATGATAGATGTTATTTTTTCGGGTAGTAAAAGTCGTAATAGCTTAAATGTAGCTAGTGTGACTTTAATTTTTGATAATAGTGATAATTATTTAAAAGTTCCTTATACAGAAGTTTCTATCAAAAGAAGAGTATATCGTACTGGTGAAAATGAATACTTTTTAAATGGAGAAAAATGTCGTTTAAAAGATATTACAGATTTGTTCATGGACAGTGGAATTGGGAAAGAAAGCTTTAATATTATTTCTCAAGGAGAAGTCCAAAAGATTTTATCCAATTCTCCGTATGATAGAAGAGTTGTATTTGAAGAAGCTGCTGAAGTATTGAAGTATAAAAAAAGAAAAGAAGAAGCTATCCGAAAATTAGATAGAACTCATAATAATTTAGAGCGTGTAAGTGATATTATTAGTGAATTGGAAGTACAACTAGAACCATTAAAAGAACAAAGTATTCAAGCCAAAGAATATTTGGAAAATAAACGAGCATTGGAACAGATTGAAGTTGCTTTAATTGCTTATGAAATCGAAACATTAAATGTAGCATATCAAGAATCTAAGAATCGAATTCAAGATTTAAATAATGAAATTGTTACTCTTTCTGCTAGTAGTAGTGGAAGTGATGCAACAATAGATCAGGAAAAGACCAATCTATTAAAGCTAGAAAAGAGAATCAGTGAGTTAAACCAAGAACTATTAGAATTAACCAAACAAGAAGAAAAATTAAACGGTGAAAAAAAGATTCTGCAAGAAAGAAGTAAGTATGATGCTACAGACAATCGCGTTCATGATAATATCACATTATTAAAGGAAAGTGAATTAAAGACAAAAAACGAGATCAGTCTTTTAGAAGCGGAAATCAATACAGATAAAGAAAACTTAGCTAAGCAAGTAGAAAGCTTAAGAAATATAGAGAACGATCTTGCTTCCTTAAATACAAAAAGGGAATCTTACTTAAGAGAACAGGGATTTAAAAAGAAAGATCATTATGATTTGGATAATAAGATTAGCGCGTTAGAAAATTTTATTGAGAGTGGTGGTAACCTTCCTAGTTCTATTAAGAATATTATGAATAATCCAAGACTGAATGGAATTCATGATGTAATTGGGAACTTAGTGGAAATTGACTACAAGTTTAGTAAAGCACTAGAAGTAGCTCTTGGGGGTTCTAAACAGTTTTTGGTTGTGGATAATGAAATTTGTGCAAAAGAAGCCATTCAATATTTAAAAGAAAATAAGTTAGGTAGATGTACTTTTTTTCCAATCAATGTAATTAAACCAAAATCAATAGATAGTGAAACCTTAACTATTTTAAGACAAGAAATGGGATATATTGATACCGTCGCCAATATGAGTAAATTTGATTCCCAATATAAAAATATTATCTATAATCAATTAGGTAATGTTTTACTTGTTACCGACATGGATGCAGCCAACAAAATCAGCAAAAAAATTCATGGAAGATATAAGATAGTAACCATTGATGGTGAAGTGATTCATGTGGGGGGATCGATTACTGGTGGAAATCTTCCATCGACTAGAAGTATCATAACAGACAAGCAAGAGTTAGATAAATTGCGACAACAAAAAGCTCATAATATTTTAGTAATTAATGAATTAGAAGAAAAGATTACGGAAATTGAAAAAGAAAGATCTCATTTCCTATCGAAAAAAGAAAGTATACAATCGGATTGTGTATTAGAACAAGAAAAATTGAAAAGTAAATATAATACTTTAGCAGAATATCAGGAAAGATTAGAAACCATTACCTCCGAACTTTCTAGTTTATCGCATGTTATAGACTCTTCTTTATCTAGAGAAGAAGAAAGACTAATGAACGAGTTTTATGAAACGCAAAAAGAAAAACAACAGGTAGAACTAAATTTAAAAACAATAACGAAGGAACGAGATAAAACAAAAATCAATATTGAAGAAATGGAAGCTAAGAATAAACTAAATAATAGTACTTTAAACAAGAAACAAAACGAAGTGAAAGATTTAGAAATACAAGTCAGCAAGATGGATGTTAAATTGGATTATTATTTAAATACTTTAAGTGAAGAGTACGAATTGACTTATGAAAAAGCCAAAGAAAAGTACCCATTAGAAGTAGAAGTAGAAGAGGCTAGAATAAAAGTTAGTACCTATAAAAATAATATTAAGAAAATTGGTATGGTCAATCTTGCCTCGATTGAAGAATATGAAAAAGTGTCAGAAAGGTTTCAATTCTTAGATAGTCAAAGAAATGATTTGCTACATGCCAAAGATACACTTCTGGAAATTATTACGGAAATGGATGAAGTCATGAAAGAAGAATTCTTAAAAACATTCAAACAAATCCAAGTAGAGTTTGAATCCGTATTTAAGCAATTATTTGGAGGCGGAAAAGCTTCTTTGAAATTGACAGATCCTGATAATATTTTAGAAACAGGAGTGGAAATTATTGCTTCTCCTCCTGGAAAAAAACTAACCACCATTTCTCTTTTATCCGGTGGTGAAAAAACATTAACGGCAATCAGTTTATTGTTTGCGATTTTAAATGTAAGACCGATTCCATTCTGCATTTTTGATGAAGTAGAAGCAGCGTTGGATGAAGCAAATGTGGATAACTTTGGTAAGTATTTAGATCATTACAAAACGAAAACGCAGTTTTTACTCATTACTCATAAAAAGAAAACAATGGAATATGCTAACACTTTATACGGTATTACAATGCAAGAATCTGGTGTTAGTAAATTAGTTAGTGTCAAATTAGAAAATAAATAAGCAGGAATCATGTGGAATTCTTGCTTTTTTTATAAATATTTAGTTATAATGTAATAGTAAGGGTATGATCATATGAAGAAAATAAAAAAAAGTTATCTCATAATCTTTATTCTATTAGTATTAAGTATAATCTGCTTTGGTGCATCTTATGCCATTTTTATGAATACTAGTGAATATCATGGAAAATTAAATATTGTGGCAGGGGATTTAACTTATAAGCTAGAAAGTGATAGTCTAGTAGATCATAAAATTGTAGTGGCAGCCAATGAAATCAAAGAAATTGATATTCATTTAACTTCTTTGAATAAGATTAGTTCTAAATATGAATTATACTATACTTTAAATCAGGATGATAGTAATGTTAGAGTGGGTTATGATGTTGATACAAAAAATGCAGTTTTAGGTACTATAGATGCCAATAGCGCGAAAACTATTACGATCGTAATTCGTAATGAAAGCGATCATAGTACAACTGTAACTTTTAGTGTAATTGGTGGACTAGTCAACAATGACCTAGTTTTAACAGAAGGGAAAAGTCTAAATCAAGTTGTAGGAAAATATACGGCATATTCTATTGGGGAAGCAATTACACTAATAGATGGTTCTAAATGGCATGTACTAGAAGAAAGTTCAGAAATAGATGGCATGATAACACTTTTATCCGATTATAATTTAAATAGTGATGGTAGTTATAATACGAATTGTAGTGGAATAGATGGAGATGAGCCAAGTTTTTGGTGCAGTCCTATGGCTTTTGATTCAGATGGAACGAATAGCTATGATGAAAGTGATGCTAATAATGTTGGATATTTTATTAAAAATATTTACGCACCTAGAGTTTCTAGTTCACTTCCCAATACCACCAATATCACATTACCAACTGCAGAACAATTAGCAAATGCAGATGGCAAAGTATTTTCTCAAAGTCCTTTAGATTTAACTAGTTCTTGGTTGTTAACGACAAATTATTGGACACAATCTTCTACATCCACTTCTTCCAATGTTTGGTTTATTAGTGGAAATACAGTAACTGCCGGTGGCTTACGTGGAAATAATACTTCGACTTCTCTTTGGTATGGAGTTCGCCCAGTAATCACAACCTTGAAAACCAATTTATTAGCACAGTAGATTCTTATTTCGGTAAGAATCTTTTTTAGACATTCGAAAAATAAAACTTTCCCATAATTTCCCATATTTATTTTATAGTTTTTTCATATTTTTTTACTATACTGATATTAACGAAAGGAGATGTGATAAATAATATTGTAGTCTGATATATATAGATATATCAACAAACTTTGTATAAAAGTTTTCATAAATAAAATTACTCCTACTAAAAAAGACTTCCAACATTAACTTGGAAGTCTTTTTCTTAGTAATTATATGGATTATAATAATAATTATTACTATAGTAGGTTGGATATGGATAATAATATGGTTGCGGATAGTAATAATAATTTGGTCTATTATTAGCCCCAATAGCATATCCCGCAACACCACCTAATAGTAATGGTGCAAAAAATCCTCCAAAAAATCTCTGATCATTATTATTTACACCACGATAATACATATTTCTTTGATATTGTGGTATATTATAATTGTAGTTATTGGAATACATAACATCACCTCTAAAGTATTTTATGTATGAGAAAGGAAAGAGTGAAAATGAGTGAAAAACTAAAAGAGTTAGCAAATTTAATTGTAAACTATTCGATTCATGTAGAAAAAAATGAAAAAGTTTTGATTACAACCCAATCTATGGAAACTAGAGAATTTGTTTCCTATTTAATTGACTCTATTTATAAGAGTGGAGGAGTTCCATGTCTAAAAATAAATGACCCCTTATTAGGAGCTCAACTATCAGAGGGAAATAATGAGGAAAGAATTGGATTACTACAAAAAATTCAAGAAAATGAAGTAGAATTGTTTGATTCTTTTATTAATATTCGCTACTCTATGAACGATTATGAAAATAAAAATGTTCCTGGTGAAATGTCTAAAAAATTAAGCCAAGCGCTATTACCTTCATCAGATGTTAGAGTCAATCAAAGAAAATGGGTATTACTAAATTATCCATCTCTATTAGATGCTTATAAAGCTGGTATGAGTAGTCGTGAATTTAACCAATTCGCATTAAATGTGATGACTGTTAACTATGAACAAATGCGAAAAATCATCAAACCATTAAAAGATTTGATGGATAAAACAGATAAAGTAAGAATTATTTCGCCTGGAACGGATTTAACCTTTAGTATCAAAGGAATGGGAAGTATCCCTTGCGTTGGAGAAATGAATATACCAGATGGCGAACTATATAGTGCTCCTGTCAGAAATAGTGTGAATGGAACCATTACCTATAATACACCTAGTCCTTATCAAGGAAGAGTATATAATCATGTTTCTCTAGAATTGAAAGATGGTAAAATTATAAAAGCGACTTGTGATGGTGATAATGAAAAACTAAATGAGATCTTTGACACTGATGAAGGAGCTCGCTATGTCGGAGAATTCTCTTTAGGATTTAATCCTAAAATTTTATATCCAATGGGAGATATTTTATATGATGAAAAAATACTAGGAAGTCTTCATTTTACACCAGGTCAAGCTTATAAAGACTGCTATAATGGAAATGACTCTGGAATTCACTGGGATATGGTATTAATTCAAAGAAAAGATTATGGTGGCGGCGAAATTTATTTTGATGATGTTTTAATTCGTAAAGATGGTATGTTTGTGTTAGAAGAATTGAAACCACTAAATTTTGACTATAAAGGATAAAAAGGAACAAATTACTCTGTTCCTTTTGTTGTTAAACGATACAAATTAATACTAGGTCTAGTAAATAATCTAAACTCATACATACTAGTTCCTAATCCCCCTGATACATATAGCTCTGTATTCCCAATCTCATATTGTTCATTTGGATATTTTTTACCTTCTTCTACTTTCATAATAGCACCAATTCCAGGCAATCTAATTTGTCCGTTATGAGAATGTCCAGCTAATGCTAAATCTACTGAATATTTAGAAATAATATCATCTATTAGATCTGGTTCATGTAATAGGGTAATAGTATATAAGTTATCTTCCTGATCATAGCTAAAGGCTTGATCCATATCACTATCATTCTGTAAGATACTACCAAGTCCAGCTAAAAGAATAGGAGTATTTCCTTTATAATAAATCAATTCATAAGTGTTATTTAAGATTTTAAAATCAGTTTCATTGAAAATTTTTTCAAAGTAATCCTTTTCATAATCGTGATTTCCTTTGATTGCATATAAACCAGTAGTTACTTCAATACGATTTAGACTGGTTATTAAATCATGGATATCAGTTTCACTAGGTTCTTTTGTATAGTCGATAAGATCTCCTGTAAATACTACAATATCAGATTTTAATTGATTGATTTTATCTACCATATTATCTAGTTCTTTTTGATGAATAGTCGTTAAGTAATGCAAATCAGAAAACTGTACAATTTTAAATCCATGAAAAGATTCAGGAAGAGAAGAACTTTCTATTTTATATTCTCTTACAGTTAATCCTTTTGTACCTATAAAATGCATATATAAAATGAACAGTAAAAAAATTCCTATAATAATCAGAAAAATTTTTATAAAGATTCTGATTTTTTTTTGATTTTTCTCTTTTTTTTCCTCTTTTTCTAATTGCGCTTCTAACTCTTTTGCTTTGTCGCTGCGACTCATCATAATAAAATCATAGCTCCACTAATTAAAGAAAGCGTAGTCAAAGCCGTGTTATGAAATATGTGCATGATAATAGGAGTATAAATATTATCTGTTTTTTGGTACATATATCCAAAAGCAACCCCTAAAGAGCTATAAGGAATGATATAAAGTAAGTCCCAACCACTATTTAGAGATAATAAAACATGCAAACTACCAAAAATCAAACCAGATGCAAAGGCAAATAAAATCTTATGCTGAAAAACTTCACGAAAAGCTTTACGAAATGTTAACTCTTCTATAATAGGAGCTAAAATTCCAATCGCAATAATAGATAATACCCCAGTCCCATGAATAATTAGTTGTACACCTTGTTCGTTGGTAGCCTGTGCCTGAGGTACGAATGAACCGATAATAATGTTAGATATTACCATGGCAATCAATCCTATTAACCAATATTTAATTCCATTATCAATTAAAGAATAAAAGTTATTTTTCATTTTTTGAAAGTCTTCTTTTAATGATTTGAAGTAAATTGCTACTAGTACGATCAATAAAACACTATCAGAGAAGATCGTAAGCCATAATTGCTGTTCAACTGTAATGTTGTAAATATCCATATTGAAAAGATGTATAGGGATAAACTGGAGCAAGGATGCAAAAAAGAACAAAAGCACTACTATAATTAATTTAGGTATCTTTTTGATATTGATGATATTCTGTTTCATAAAATTCCTTCTTTCTATCATAATCTTATCATAAGTTTGATAAAAACAGTTCTTTTTTTGATAATTTATTAAAAATTCTATGTAAAATGGATTTTTTGTGTTATACTTTAAGTACAACGAGTGGGAAACCACTCGATTTTGTTTAGTAAAAAGGAGGAATTATGAAAGAGAAAATAATAGAAGCTATTGGAAACAAGTTAGATGATTTAGATGTTTTTATCGATGATATTACTTATGGAAAAGTAGAAAATGAAAATACATTAACGATTGTTTTAGATAGTAAAGAAATCATTCCTTTAAATAAGGTAGTGATGGCTACTAGAATTATAAATCCTATTTTGGATAAGTTAGATTTGATTGAGGAGAGTTACACATTAGATGTATATGCCAAAGAAAAGGGAGATGGAAAATAATGAATGGCAAGGAGTTTATCAAAGCAGTTGATTTAGTAGAAAAAGAAAAAGGAATTGATCGAGAAATTATTTTTGAAGCGATGGAAAATGCTTTAATGGCAGCTTATAAAAAAAATACAGGAATCCAAAATTCCAAAGTAGTAATTGACAAGAAAACAGGAGACATTAAAGTTTATTCATATTTAACAGTTGTAGAAGATGAAGATCCAAACGATGAGGAATCAGATGGAATCGATTTAGATCTTGAAATTGGATTAACAGATGCTAGAAAAATCAATAAAACTTTAAATATTGGAGATACAATTGATACCGAAGTAACTCCAAAAGATTTTGGTAGAGTTGCTACTTCTACAGCAAAACAAGTATTGATTCAGAAAATTCGTGAAGCAGAAAGAAATAGTATTTTAAATGAACTTGGTGATAAGCAAGATGAAATGCTTATTGGTACTGTAGAGCTAGAAGATACCGATAATTATTATATCAACCTTGGAAGAAGTAATGGGATTTTACCTAAAAAAGAATGTATTCCTGGTGAAAAGATTCAAATGGGAAGTCAAATTAAAGTCTATGTTAGTAAAGTGGATTCTAATAGTAAAGGATTATTAATTTTACTTTCTAGAACACACTATGGTTTTGTAAAAAGATTATTTGAATTAGAAATTCCTGAAATTAATGATGGATCTGTATTGGTATATAGTGTTGCTCGTGATGCTGGTAATCGTAGTAAGGTAGCAGTATATTCGGAAAAATCTAATATCGATCCAATTGGTGCTTGTATTGGTGAAAAAGGTAGCAGAATTGCTAATATTTTAGAAGAACTACACGGAGAAAAAATTGATATCGTAAAATATGATAAAGATCCAAAGATATTTATTGAAAATGCCCTAGCACCTGCTAAAGATTTAAAAGTATTAATTATGGATCCTAAGAAACAAGAAGCTTTAGTAATAGCGGATGGAGATAATTTTTCATTAGCTATTGGTAAAAAAGGAATGAATGCCAAACTTGCGTCTCGCTTAACCAAATATAAGATTGATATTAAGAATAGTAGTCAAGCTAGTGAACTTGGAATTACTTTTAGGGATGAATAGTATGAAAGTAAGAAAAATTCCAATGAGAATGTGCTTTGTAACAAGAGAAAGATTTCCCAAACAAGAACTTCTAAGAATAGTTAGAACACCAGAAGATGAAGTGAAAGTAGATTTAACTGGAAAATTAAATGGACATGGAGCATATATTAAAAAAGATTTAGAAGTGTTAACAAAAGCTAAGAAATCAAAAGCACTAGCAAGAAGTTTAGAAACAGAAATACCAGATTCTATTTACGAAGAAATAGAAAGTATTATAAAACAAGAAATATAGTAGTTAGTAGTAGGGGGGTAAACTATGCCAGGGAAAAGAGAAGAATACTTGACTTGGGATGAATATTTTATGGGGCAAGCTCTAGAAGTATCTCTAAGAAGTAAAGATCCATCTACTCAAGTGGGAGCTGTAATTGCGAATGATGAACACAAGCAAATATCTATTGGGTATAATGGATTATCGAATGGTATGGATGATGATCAATTTTATTGGAATAGTCCAGGGGAAGAAACAGGAGATCTATATACTACTAAAAATCCTTGGGTTGTGCATGCTGAATTAAATGCAATTTTAAACTGTAAAGGGGCAAGATTAGATGGAACCACTTTATATGTAACTTTGTTCCCATGTAATGAATGCGCAAAAGCGATTGTTCAAGCAGGGATTAAAAAAGTAATCTATTTGCGAATGTATGATCATAGTCAGAAAGTAAAAATTACGAAAGCTATTTTTGATGCTGCTGGTGTAGAATACATTCCATTCAATATAAATAAGAGTTTTAGTAAAGAAGAAGTGCAAGGGGCTGCTCACGAAATTCAAAAAATATTAAAAAGATTTTCTTAACATTACCATTTTGATTCAATTGAAAAATTTAAAAAATATAAGTCAATAAAATAAAAGGAGGGTGATTTTTTATGATGAGTGTTTTAGAATATGCAGAAGATATGAATAAAAGTGTAGAAGAAATATTCAAATTGTGTGAAAAGCTACAGATTCGTGTATCTAGCGAAGAGGATTTGTTAAGTCAGGATAATATTACTGATTTAGATAATGAACTTCGAAATGAAGAAGATTCAGTAGTAGAAGAAAGTGATAATAATTACGATGATGATGAATTCTTTGAGAAGGTAGAATCACTAGCAGCCAATACTAAGATAGCGATAGAGAAACCTAAAACTAAATTAAAGCAGAAAAAACAATCTCAGAATAACGAGCAAGATACATTTCTAAAAGATAAAAAAGAAATTTATAAACATCGTGAAAAATTAATGACGAATGAAGCAAAAACGGATGATTCAGTAGTTCTTTATAAAGAAAATATGACAGTGAAAGAATTAGCCGATGCAATGGGAGTAGTACCAAGTGAGTTAATCAAAAAATTAATGGGTCTTGGAATTATGACAACACTAAATAATTCTCTAAGTTTTGATGTGGCGGAAATTTTAGTATTGGAATATGAAAAGACTTTAAAGAAAGAAGAATCCGCTGATATTTCCAATTTTGAAAATTTTGAAATCATCGATGAAGAAAAAGATTTACAAGAAAGACCTCCAGTAGTAACAATCATGGGACATGTTGATCATGGAAAAACATCATTGTTAGACGCCATTCGTGATGCGAATGTTGTGAGTGGAGAAGCTGGTGGAATTACACAAGCAATTGGTGCTTATCAAGTAGAAGTTAACGGCAAGAAGATTACTTTTATTGATACACCAGGACATGAAGCTTTTACAGAAATGAGAGCAAGAGGTGCTAGTGTAACCGATGTTGTTATTATTATTGTAGCAGCAGACGATGGAGTGATGCCTCAAACCAAAGAAGCTATTGATCATGCAAAAGCTGCTAATGTACCTATTATTGTGGCAATTAATAAAATGGATAAACCAGATGCTAATCCAGATAGGGTGTTAACAGAATTAGTAGAATATGGAATTACTCCGGAAGAATGGGGAGGAGAAACTATTTGTTGTCGAATTTCTGCTAAAACCCATGAAGGGATTCCAGAACTTTTAGAAAATATTTTATTAGTTAGCGAGATGGCAGAATTAAAGGCAAATCCTCATCGTTATTCAACGGGTGCTGTGATTGAATCTCGCCTAGATAAGCAGATCGGTAGTGTTGCAACCCTTTTAATTCAAAATGGAACACTTCGTTTAGGTGATCCAATTGTGGTAGGAACTAGTTTCGGAAAAATTCGTACTTTAAAAAATGATAAAGGTCAAGATATTGTAGAAGCACTTCCTTCTACACCAGTAGAAATTACGGGACTAAATGAACCACCTCAAGCTGGTGATAAGTTTATGGCTTTTGAAACAGAAAAACAGGCTAGAAGTATAGCAGAAGAAAGAAAATTAAGAAGTCGTGAACAAGATAGTAATCGTTCTGGTATGACACTAGATGATCTATTTGGCCGTATTCAAGAAGGTATTCGCGAAATTAATGTTATTTTAAAAGCAGATGTGAATGGCAGTAGTGAAGCAGTGAAAAAGTCACTTGAGAAAATTGAAGTAGAAGATGTTCGTGTAAAAGTAATTCGTAGTGGAGTTGGAACCATTACAGAAAGTGATGTTACTTTAGCTAAGGCTAGCAATGCTATCATTATTGGTTTTAATGTAAGACCAAATGCAAAAACAGTAGAAATGGCCAAAGAAAATGGAATTGAAATTAGACTGTATAATATTATATATAAAGTAGTAGAAGACATGGAAGCAGCTATGAAAGGAATGCTAGAGCCAATTTATGAAGAAAAAGTAAATGGAACATTGGAGATTAGACAAATCTTTAAGTTTTCTAAAGTTGGAAATATTGCGGGATGTCATGTATTAGACGGTGTCATTAAAGCAAATAGTAATGCAAGACTTGTACGTGATGGTGTAGTGGTGTATACGGGAAAAATCAATTCCATTCAGCGTGAAAAAGATCAAGTAAAAGAAGTAAGCAAAGGTATGGATTGTGGTGTTACTTTAGAAAACTATCAAGATATCAAAGAAAAAGATATGATTGAAGCATATGAGTTAATCGAAATAAAAAGATAATTCATGCTTGCCTTCGAGAAAGGAAGATAATTATGAGTGTAAAAATAGAAAGATTAAACGACCAATTTCAAAAAGAAATAAGCTCTATTCTGCAAACGGAAATTAAAGATCATGATATTCGCTTTGTAACAATTACAGGGTGTGAAATCACAAATGATTTGAGTTTTTGTAAAGTGTATTTTACTGTTTTAGATGATAGTAAAAAAGAAAGCACATTACAGGCTTTAAAAGGAGCTGCATCTTTTATTCGTGGGCAACTAAGTCAAAGAATTGAAATTAGACATACTCCAGAGCTCCGATTTATTTATGATGAATCGATTGAATATGGAAATAAAATAGAAAAGATTATTGAAAAGATTAACGAAAATGAATAGTTAATCTTTTTTTCTTTTTTTTAGTAAAACTTTAAGTCTTTTGGAAACTTTCTTAAATAATATAATGGGAAGATAAATATATAATCGTTTTCCATATATTTAAGAAAGGAGTTTTGTATGACAAAAGAAAAAGAATTAGAATTTATATCTTTGGTGTCAGATACTACATTTAAGTATCTATACAAGAATATAAAAACCAGAAGTTGGATTGAAAATATAATTAGGAAGAAATTTAATTTGGATTTAAGTGGTTATCAGTTGGTGGATAATGAATCGAATACTGGAAATTATATCAAAGATTATCGCTATGACTTAAAGTTTGTGAAAGATAATTTAACAGTGATTATAGAGATGAATCGTAGTGATTATGCCTTTTTACAGTCTAAGAATTACCAATACTTATATTGGGAAGCTGGAAGTATGTATGATACAGGAGAAAAGTATCGTGATAAGAAAACGAAGTTAATCTTATTTAATCATTTTAAGAATAAAAAAGTACCAGAAATGAAAACAGGAAATTTTATTTTTGAAGATCCAAAATATCATGTTAGGATAG
>CALVOY010000056.1 GCA_944350415.1 uncultured Bacilli bacterium
ACAGGAGAAAAGTATCGTGATAAGAAAACGAAGTTAATCTTATTTAATCATTTTAAGAATAAAAAAGTACCAGAAATGAAAACAGGAAATTTTATTTTTGAAGATCCAAAATATCATGTTAGGATAGATGATATTGAAAGTTTTGAAATCTATTTACCAAACTTTCAAAAAGTGTGCTATGATAGTGATGAAGTAGATGTTAGCTTATCGCTATTTTCAGCAACAAGTTATGACGAAATGAGAAAGCTAACAAATAATCCAGAAGATATAGAAGTTATAAAAGAATTGGAGAGGTTAGCGATGAATGAAGAATTTAAAATTCATTATGATCAAGAAGCAGTAAGAAGAAAAACGGAAAACTCGATTCGAGAAGAATCTTATGAAAAAGGATTTTCTCAAGGAATGGAGCAGGGTGAAGAAAAGAAACAAATGGAAATTGCTAAGAATTTATTACAATTAGGAACAGTTAGTATTGAAGATATCGCGGAAGCAACAGGCCTAACTGTAGATGAAATCAACAAATTATAAGATTAGTAGTGAATTAGGATGCTAGATGTCTAGTATCTTTTTCTTTTGAATTTTAGAATTTTTAATATATCATTTTTACTACTAATGGTTTCGTGATTGCATTTTTAAATAACTTATAGTATAATAAGCATATTTTAAGGGGGATCCTAATATGAACTTATTACAAATTTTATATTATTTGATGTTAGCTATTGTTTTATTTTTTATATTAAATTATTTTAAAAAATTAGAAGAGAAAACACCAAGTGTTATGATTTTAATTCCAGTGATTTATATTCTTTTAGTTTCTGAATTACCTGGCATTTCGAGAGAATTCATCTATTTTGTTATTTTGATAGAGATGATAATTAGAATCTACTATACTAAATTAGTACTTAATCAAGGGGAATTTATTAATTATCATTATTATGTTCAAAACTATGGATTGGCTTTTATATTAGGATATGTTCTAACAGAGGGCTTTTTAATACAAGTGGATACCATTTTCCCACAACCCGAAGAAGTTAGAATTGGGGTTTGGCTTTTTATTATTTTATTTCTATATAAGGTTTTAAATGGAAATTTGTCTATTCAGTTAGAAAAACAAGATGATTTTCACTTTAAAATGAAAGAAGAAGCTGTTGTTGTAAAATTTGCTCGATTAAAAAATAAGTATTCACATCTTATCAAAGCAAAAGATCGTAATTTTAATCTTTTAATTTATGCTATGATGATTTACGAAGATAATCATCGTTCTAAATTCTTACGTAATATCGATAGAATTCTATATCGTTTTACTGGTAAGATGACTAAAATGGGAATTATGCAAGTAGAATCCTTAAAAGAATTAACGGATGAAGAAAGTATTAAAATGGTGTTAAAGGAGTTAAATAAAATAGAAAAGGACCTAACTACTGATAAAAAGACAAAAAAGCAAAATTTATATTCCGAAATCTTGAAGCAATATTATCTAGATGAAAATAAAGTAGATAGTATTTTGGCTATTTATGATACTTTAAAAAACTTTGATTATAAGTAATGGTACAAACCATTATTTTTTGTTATAATATTTTATGATAGGTTGGTGTATTTATGAAGCGAATAGGATTGTTTTGTTTATTAGTTCTTGGGTTGTTCCTTCCTAATAATGTTTTTGCAATTAATGAGGTAAATATTTATTTATTTCATAGTAACTCCTGCGATATTTGTAATCAAGAAAAAATTTATTTGGAAGCTCTTCAAATGCGTTATCCTAATATGCGAATTTATTCTTACGAAATCAGTGATCCATCCAATTATGAATTAATGCAAAAGGCAAAAAACTTATATCATGAAACAAGATCAGGGGTTCCTTATACAGTAATTGGTGATAGTCCCTATTTGGGATTTTCTCAAAGTAATAAGGCTATCTTTCAAAAGATGGTTTATGAGTATTCTACCCATTCTTACGAGAACAAATTAGGGAAGGAATTAGGAATTGGCTATCGTAATGATTTGGAGGGAGAAGTGCAAGAATATAAAGATAATGATAGTTATCAAATTGAAGAAAGCTCTGGGAATAAACATACCTCTACTAAGACAGAAAATAATATGTTTAATCGGTATAAGATAAGTATTTATTTAATTGGTGCTGGGTTGATTTTGGCTATTATTGCTTATTTTATTCATAGAGCGGAAAAGAGGAGAAGAATATGAGTTTTTATATAATTGGAATTGGTGTTTTTGTAATTGTTCTCATTGTTTGTATTTTCCTTCTTCTTTATTTTATTAAAGATGAAAAGAAATTGGCGGAAGTCAGTAGTCAAAAATTAATGCAGTTAGGAAAAGTTTATACCAAGGATGATTTTGAGTCTAAGATGTTTGAGCAATATGCTAATATTCTTTCTAATATTACTTATGAAAATTACGAATTTTTAAAAGATGCTGTTTCCGATGAGTTATATAACCAGATTTTGTTAACAGCTAAAAGAAATCGCGAAAATAAGGAAGAGAGTATTGTTCAGAATATTAAGAAAGAATTTAGTAAGTTGATTAGCTTTGAAATTTCTAATGATTTAGAAATTGCGAAATTATGGGTTCGTTATTCTTCTATTGAGTATGTGAAAGGGATTCGCAAAACGATTGATGAAAATGGGAAAGAAAGTTTGGCAGAGACTGTAGTGGATGGAAATAAAGAGCAGCCGATTATCCATGAATATATATTGACTTTTGTAAAGAATAGAACACAGAATGAAAATGTTGTTTGTCCAAGTTGTGGTTTTCAAACGCATATTTTAACGGCTTCCAAATGTATTCGATGCGATTCAGAAATTATTCCTAAGAAAATGCATTGGGTATTTGTAGAAAAAGTTAGTACGAATATTAGTAATCAAAAATAAAAAAGGTTCTAGAATTCTAGAATCTTTTTTAATATAATTCATCTCTTAATAATTCAATATTAGAATTCATAATGCTAAAGTAATCGATATTTTCATCTCTTTCTTCATCTTTAATATTGTCTAGTCTACGGAAAGTATAAGTTTCCACTTGCGTTGTTTCGATTACTTGATTTACTGCATCTGAGTTCGGCTGATTTTCTAATAAAAATAAATGTTGAATTTGGCCACTTTCAATTTCATCTACTACATCATTTACCACTCGTTCACTAATAGATGTGTTTGTAGTATCCAGAGAAACTATTTCAAATCCATATTTTTCTAAGTATTTTAAAGAGTCACTGTTGACAACAATTTTTTTTCTAGTAGCATTTTCAGCAGTTAATTTTAATTCGGCATCTAGCTCTGATAAAGATACTTTAATTTCTTCATATTTTTTATCAATTTCTTTTTCTAAATAACTATTGGTCATGTATTCTTGTAGACCATTTTTTATATTTTGAGTCATCATTAATAAATTAGATGGGTTTAACCATAATTCTTCTTCTCCATAAGTGATTTCCATTCCATAGGTTGCATCTATAATTAGCATGTCTTCATTTCTTTCTAAAAATTCTAAGGCAATATCTTTATCATTGGTAATTCGATTATAAATGAATAGCTTTTTTTTACTATAATCATTTAATTGTTTCTCACTTAAGGAATAGTTCGAGGTATCTATTCCATCAGGATATATAGAATTTACAATCGAGTGTTCTCCATATAAATAATTGGTAACAAATTCAACTGGATAAGTGGTGGTAATGATTTCGATTCCCTCTAAATTATCTCGTTTAAAGCACCCTGTAGCCATCATGCTGATAATGAATACCATCATTCCTAAATGTTTTATTTTTTTCATTTTTTGTTTCCTTTCTCTTTTAACTCTGGGACAGGATCGTAACCACTAGTGCCCCATGGATTACAGCGTAATATTCTTTTTAGTCCTAAATAACTTCCTTTGATAGAACCATATTTAATAATTGCCTGCATCGTATACTCAGAACAGGTAGGCTGATGTCTACACATGGAATGAGTAGGACTAGGTACCATTTGGTAAATTTTAATGAGTCCAATCAAGAAGTATTTCATATTATCACCATGTATTTATTTTACACTTTTTTCTTTTTTTTTACAACACCTACAAAAGATTATAAATGGTATAGTATCTGTTTTATGAAAGATAGAAGGACAATATTTCTTGGTATTATGGTTTAAATAGTTCTAACTATTTTTATTGCTTTTTTTGCGATTTTGTGTTATTATATGAAGCACTCAAAAGCTTTAGGGGGAAACTTTATGAATGTAGTTAGTGTGAAAGTACAACCAGATAGTAAAATACATGTAAAGAAAAGCGATATTCTATATCGCTTTGTCAAAAGAACTTTTGACATTTTAATATCTGGATTATCTTTAATCTTATTGAGTCCAATGTTTGTAATCATTGCGATTTTAATTAAGCTTGATTCTAAAGGAAAAGTGATTTATAGACATAAGCGTATTGGCAAAAATGGTGAAGTGATTTATCTGTATAAATTTAGAAGCATGTATTCTAATTCCAAAGAAACTTTAGAAGAACTGTTAAAGAATCCAAGGATAAAAGCGGAATGGGAAGAAAATTATAAGCTGAGTTCTGATCCTAGAATTACTAAGGTAGGAAAATTTTTAAGACGCTCTTCATTAGATGAGCTTCCCCAACTTTTGAACATCTTAAGTGGTGATATGTCGCTAGTAGGTCCTAGACCGGTAGTTCAAGAAGAAATAGAGAAATATGGAGTTTATCAGGACAAGCTATTAAGTGTTACTCCAGGATTAACTGGATGGTGGGCATGTAATGGCAGAAGCTGTACTAGCTATGAAGATAGAATGAAATTAGAGTTATATTATGTGGAACATCGAAGTATTCCATTAGATTTAAAAATAATTTATAAAACTTTTGTTTCAGTGATGAAAAGAAACGGAGCAAAGTAATAAAAAGAATATAAATGAGGGTACCATAATCGACAAAAAGAATATATGCAGTAAAGTAGGTACTGCATATATTCTTTTTGTAAGAAAGGAGGATAAGAATGACTGTTGATATCATTTGTCCATTGTATGAGGCAGAGCAATATATTGAAACACTGCATCAATCTTTATTAAAGCAGAAGCATGTTCAAATTAATGAAATTCAATATATTTTAACTCGAAGTATGGATTGTTCCGAAAAGATTTTACAAAAGAATCAATTGAACTATAAAGTAATTGATAAAGAAGACTTTTCTCATAGTTTGGTTCGTGAAGAAGCTGCGATGAAAAGCAAAGCAGATATTATTTGTTTTATATCACAGGATATTATAATAGACAGTGAATATTGGCTAGAGAAATTAGTAAGTCCTATTATAAATGGAGAAGTGGAAGCTACTTATAGTAGACAATTAACAAAGTTTAATAATATTGAAAAATATACTAGAGAATTTAATTATCCAGCACAGTCTTTGGTAAAAACAAAAAAGGACATTCCAAAGTTAGGACTAAAAACAATTTTCTTTTCTGATGCTTCTAGTGCGATAAAAACGGATGTGTTTAAAACTTTAAAAGGTTATGATGGGAAGCTTCTTCCCATCAATGAAGATATGTATTTTGCTCATAAATTGATTGCCAATGAATATAGGATTGGCTATCAAGCCGATTCCGTTGTGTATCATTCTCATCAATTTAGCTTGAAAGAATTATATGATAGATATAAGTTAATCGGTATTTTTTTTAGGGAAAACTCAGATTTCAACCAGTATAGAATCAATTCTAGTGGCGGAAATTTAGCGAAATATGTTTTTAAGAGGTCCATTCAGGATAAAAATGTTAGAGTGTTGATCAGATATCCGTTGGACATGGCCGTTAGATGGATCGGAATGAAAGCAGGTAAATACTTATGAAAGTAGCAGTAGGTATTGTTTTATATAATCCAAATGTTGATTATCTTATCAAATCTCTTGAAGAAGTTTATGATTTAGCGGCTGATATTTATTTAGTAGATAATCATTCTAGAAATATTGACCAAATTCGTGATTCGATTTCTAAGTTTGAACATATTACTTTTATTTCTAATTCGGAGAATTTAGGAATTGCGGGAGCTTTAAATCAGGTGTTAAAAGTTTCTTGGGCAAATCAAGATGATTTTTTAATTACTTTAGATCAAGATTCTATTTTGAAAAAAGATTCTATTCAGAAGATGTTATATTTTCATGATTTGAAAAATGTCGCGATGATATGTCCGGTTATTAATGATGTAAATAAGCAGTTGAAGATTCCAATAAAAAATGATTTTGTTGAGATTGATCGTTGTATTACATCAGGATCTATTATGAATTTAAAGATTTGTAAAGAAATTGGTTTATTTGATGAGCAAATGTTTATTGATTATGTGGATTTTGATTACTGTAAGCGTATTCGCTTAAAAGGGAAAAAAATAATTCGCGCGGAAGACTCTATTCTTGATCATCAAATTGGAAAACGCTCCAAACGACATTTTCTCTTTTGGACAGTATTTCCTACTAATCATGATGAGCAAAGGGTTTATTACTATGTAAGAAATATTTATTATTATTTAAGAAAATTTCATAAAAAGCTAACGATTCAAGAAAAAATGATAGAGTATAAATATCTATTATGGAAACTTGTTGGGATTGTTTTATACGAGCAAAATAAAATGCAGAAATGGAATGCTTTTTTCAGAGGAAAATGGGATAGTAAAAAAATGAAAATAAGGTAGTGATTACATTGATAACTAAAATTGGAGAAATATGGAGACTGTTAAATGAACAGGTAGAATATGTGGTTCTTGAAGAGTGTCGATCTTGTTATTATATATTGATCCGAACTCTTATTCCTCTTAGAAAACATTTTTTGTTACAAAATGATCATATTTTGACTATCGAAAAAAATATTTCCATGATTTTTGTAGAAAGTAATCGCGGTTTTTTAGATCCAGCTTGGGAAGAAGATTTGTTTAAAAAGAAAACTTTAAAGAATGGGGTTTATATTCTTCCTGAGATAGAGAGAAAATATGTTGAAATATATGATAGTTATTGTCATACTAATGTATTTCGTTATCGAAATAAAGAATTTATAAATGATCGATATGGGAACTCTATGTTTTATAGTACTAAGCAATGGATTGACCAATTAGAAGAATATATGAATTTATATGGATACCATTATTATTTCTGTAATCTGAAATTTATTGGAATCAATGAGTTGCTTATTTCAAAGTATCATTTTATCCAGAAAAAAGACCGTCGATTGTTGCTTTTTCATGTTATTAAGAAAAAAATTCCTGGATTATTGTGTAAGATCCGCTTCTTTTTCTTAAAAAAGTATAATTCTTGTCTTTGGTTGTTTCGAAAACAACGAATTCAAAAAATTTTGGATGGCAATATTTCCTTTCAAGAAGTAGATAAGAACAGTATTAAATTTGGCTGTAAATATTATAAAATTGTGAAAGACTCACAAAATTATGGATTTCTAAAAGGTTATGATCATTATTGTATTGCTGATCAAGAAATTCAAGCCAATCAATTGCTATATCATGAAGAAAATGGATATTATTTAAAACTTTTGTATAGTGAGAAAGGTAAATTTACTATATTTGAATTTTTAAACGATGAAACTTTGGAGGATATACTTTTAAAAAGAAGTCTTACCAAAGAAGAAATCATAGTGTTGATTAGATCTATGAATGAAATTCTTTCAGATCTTGAAAAGTTCAAAATTATTCATCGTGATATTGCTCCAAAAAATATTATTTTAAAATATCAAAATGGAAAATTGATTGGAATTCGAATAATTGATTTTGGATATGCCGTTATTCAACAACAGGAATATTTAAATATTCATAATATATTCGATTGGAAAGTATTACGATCTTTAGGGGATACTTTTAAACCAGATTTGTATTGTTGGGATGATGCTGTTGCTACACTCAATATGTTGGAAAAAGTGGATCCTAACATTTATCAAAATTATCAAGCAGAATTGCAACCAATCATTCAAAGAAAATGGAAATTAACGATAGAAGGAGAGGGTAGAGATGAAAATTGCTTTTTTGATTTTACATTATAATACTATAGAGGATACGATTGGTTGTATCCAGTCTATTCAAAAGCATGTAAAAAGTGATTGTTATGAAATTGTGATTGTAGATAATGCATCTTCTAATCATAGTGGAAAACAATTATTTGATCTCTATCAAAATGCAAAACATATCACGGTTATTTTGAATGATAAAAATTTGGGGTTTGCCAATGGTAACAATGTTGGTTTTGATTATATTCATCAACATCTAAAAGTAGATTTTATTGCCATGATTAATAACGATACTTATTTGTTGCACGATCATTTTTTAGAATTAGTAGAAAAGGAATATCAGCAAAGTAAATTTGCTGTGCTAGGGCCTAAAATTTTATTACCAAATCATCGAGTAAATCTCATTCAAAAAGAACTAATTACGCTCAAGGAAGCCAAAAGTAGAAAAAAACGATATTGGATATTATACTTAACCAATCTTTTATATGTACCGTTTTTATATGATTTAATTAAGAAATGGTATTTACTTTTGTTTCCAAAGAAAAAAAGTACTTTATACATTCAGAATGATTTAGATATACGGCAAGAAGATGTTGTTCTTCACGGTTCTTTTTTGATTTTTTCTAAAGAATATTTTGAAAAATTTGTAGGTATAGATCCTAGGACATATATGTATTTAGAGGAGAAAATATTAGCAGTACGACTTCGAAAACACCATTTAAAATCTGTTTATAATCCTGAAATTGAAATTTTTCATAATGAGGATTCTGCTACCAATTCTATTCAACGAACCAAGCGATCTAAAAAGCTTTTCATTTATAAACATGCCATTCAATCTTCAAAGATTTTAATTAGCGAGTTAAGTAGTTTGGAGGCTTCATATGAAAAAAGGTAAAATTTCTATTATTATTCCTGTATATAATGGTGAAAAGTATTTAGAACGATGTGTTCAATCAGTGTTAGGACAGAGCTATTCTAATTATGAAATTATTATCGTAGATGATGGTTCTACAGATCAAACCAAACAAAAAGGTATAAAGCTTTCTGAAAAGTATGACTGTATTCAATTTTATCAAAAGCAAAATGGTGGTGTTAGTTCCGCTAGAAATTTTGGTCTGGATAAGATGACAGGTGAATTTGCTTTATTTTTGGATCATGATGATTATTTAGATTTGGATTATCTGGCTTGTTTATTTGCTTTTGCAGAAGAGAAACAATTGGACATTGTTCGAAGTGGTTATAAGACAGTAAATGAGCATAATCAAATCATTCAAAAATATGAATATTCTAAAGATTGTGTTATTATACCAAAAAATTATTTTCAAGTTTTTTTAGAAACGACTTTTTTTGGTTATGCTGGAGGTATATTTATTCGCAAATGTGCTATTCAGAATAAAAGATTTCAGTGTTCTTTAAAATTTGCTGAAGATTTAGAATTTATTCGAAATTGCTTTTGCAATTCTGGGAAAATGGGTTATTTAAATCATTGTGGTTATAATTATTTTACTCATTCAGAGAGTATGACTAAAAATAGTAATTTAAAAATGCGAATAAAAGAATGTCAAGATAATATCCAAGTATTTGCTTCCTTTGTTGATTATGGTATTTCTGGAGACTTGAGCTTGGGAAGTGTTTACCAGAGATTAAACCTAAAATTAAAATATCTTCTAAAGACAAATTCTATTCCATATCATGAGTTTCGACAAATCATCAAGCGTTTATATGCAATTGATATTTTTGTTAGTTTACGAAAGCAATATCGACCACTTTATCCTTTGACGGATATTCCCAATCGAATTTTAATGTATTTGTTGAGTCATCAACAATTTTATCTTTATTATCAAATTGTAAACATTTATCAAACAATTAGAAAGTAGGGGTGTATATGATTTATTTAGTTATCTTTTTTATTAGTGCTTTCTTTTCCTTTATGTATCAAAAAGCAAAAAAGAAGACTGCTCAAAAAGTTTTTGCTATTCTTGCTATCCTGCTTCCTACTTTATTAGCTGCCTTTCGAAATGAGGGTATTGGAACGGATACATTGTATTATATAAAAGATACTTTTATGCGTGCTTGTACCTATGATAGTTGGATTTCTTTTATTCAAAGTAGCGATATAGAAATTGGTTATTTGTTAATTAACTTTATTGTTTCTAGAATTACACACAATATTCATGTTCTTTACTTCGTTTTACAATTTATCATTCAATTCTTGATTTTTAAAGCTTGTACTAAAATGAAAAATCAAGTTCCAGTGTGGTTTTCTTATTTATCTTTCTTGTTACTTTATTATAATCGATCATTAAATATGTGTCGTCAAACCATTGCTTTAAGTATGGTTTTATACGCTTATCAGTACTTAAAGGATAGAAAGTTTTTAAAAGGTGGATTGCTCGTTTTTTCTTCACTTCTATTTCATACTAGTGCTATTATAGGAATTTTTATTTATATTTTCATGTTGCTTATTCCAAACAATAAACAAAAGACTTTTGTTTTGAAACTATTGATTTATATAGTTCTGCTTGTTGCCATTCTAGGTTATAATAATATTCTTCTTTTTCTCATTGATCACGGTATTTTAAGTTCTAGATATACTTATTATCTTGCTGATATAAATGGTAATATTATTTGGGTAGATTATGCTTTGAAACTTGGAATCTTTGCTATTTCGCTTTTTCTTTATAAGTTTTTAATTCAAAAGAAAGAAAACCGAACTCTTATTTATTTTCTATTGATAGATTTTACGATTTACCATTTAGGTTTTGTCGCGAATTATGCTCAAAGAATTTCTTACTATTTTGGTTATTTTAACATTTTTTTAATTCCACAGTTTTCACAATGCTTTCAAGGACAAAAGCAAAAAATAATGGTAAGAAGCATGGTGATAGGAATACTGATTGTATATTGGTATTTGTATTATGCTTATCTGGGAGCAGATGCTACAGTGCCATATGTTAGTATATTTTCTTAATGAAAGGAGATGCTAAAATGAAAAATATAGCCATTGTAACGATTAATTATGGACATAATTATGGAAATAAATTGCAAAATTATGCTATGCAGGAAATTTATCAAAAAATGGGATTTCAAGTTCAAACCATTAAATTCAGACCAACTTTAAAATTAGAAAACAAGACTTTTTTTCAAAAAGTTCACGGGTTTACTTTTTTTAAACTGTTGGATAAGATGAAAAGGAAAGTAAATGGTCATCATTGTAGTGTGATTTTGAACAAAAGGCTTGAAAATTTCGAAAAATTTAATCAGCGAATTCATTTTACGAAAGAGTATAATGAGGAAAATTATCGTTCTTTTGCGGAAGAGTTTGATTATTATTCTGTCGGAAGTGATCAGGTTTGGAATGCTTACTTTGCTGACTTTTCAGAATTTTATTTAATTGATTTCATTTCATCTGAACATAAAATTGCTTATGCTGCTAGTTTTGGAGTGGAAAGTGTGCCCGATGAATATCAGGCAATATTTAAACAGGCACTATCAAAGTTTAAAATGATCTCTTGTCGTGAAACAGCTGGTGCTTCTCTTGTTCAACAATTTATTTCTAAAACGGTTCCAGTTGTAATAGATCCCACTATGTTATTAACTGCAGATGAGTGGATGAAAATTGCAGTAGTCCCAGAAAAATATAGGAATCAACGGTATGTTTTTGTATATATATTAGGACAAAATCGCAATTTATTTTTAAAAAAAATTCGCAGATTTGCACGCGATCATCAATGTGAAATAGTAGATGTAAGTGATCCATATTCTCCTAATTATGCATATGGTCCTTGTGAATTTTTAGGACTTATTCATGATGCATATGCTGTCTTTACAGATTCTTTTCACGCTACTGTGTTTTCCATTTTGTTTCAAAAACCTTTTTACATCTTTGAACGTGTTGGAAGCAAGCATTCTATGTATTCTAGAATCGATACTTTGCTGAATACATTGAATTTAAAGGATCGAAAATATTCTAATAGTTTTGAACACTTATTTTCTATTAATTACGCCCAAGTAGACTCGCTTCTTTTAAAAGAAAGACTACAATCTGAAAAGTATTTAAAAGAAGCATTAGATATTAAGGAATGTGATTTATCATGAATGTTAGTAATCAGAGAAAAATAGGTGCTTTTTTATCTTATGTATCTATTATTGTTAGTACTTTGGTACAACTTCTGTATACACCTTTTTTAATTCAAAACTTGGGACAAAGCGAATATGGCTTGTATTCTTTGGTTTCTTCTATTATTGGCTATTTGACAGTATTAGATTTAGGATTTGGAAATGCGATTATAGTTTATACTGCAAAATATAGAACACAAAAAAAATTTGCAGAGGAACAAAAATTACACGGCATGTTTTTTATGATTTTTTGTATCATTGGATTGATTGCGGGAATGTTTGGCTTGATTTTATATGCGAATGTATCTAATATTTTTGGATCTACTATGACAGACCCTGAAATTGAAAAAGCAAAAATTATGATGCTGATTTTATCTTTTAATCTTGCAATTACATTTCCTTTTAGTATTTATTCTTCTATTATTAGCGCTTATGAAAGATTTACTTTTCAAAAGATTATGTCCATTTTAAATACTTTATTAAAACCATTGATTATGATTCCACTATTGTTGTTAGGGTACAAATCTATAGCTATGGTGATAGTATTAACCATTATTAATATTAGTGTGTTATTGTCTAATTATTTCTATTGTAGAAAAAAATTGAATATTAAAATTCGCTTTTTAGGATTTGATAAGAAGTTATTTTTCGAAATTTTCTCATACTCATTTTTTATATTTCTTGCAGTTGTAGTGGATAAAATCAATTGGAGTGCGGATCAATTTATTTTAGGTGCAGTATCTGGAACAGTAGCTGTATCTTTATATGCAGTTGCTAGTCAATTAAATACTTTGTTTATTCATTTATCTACTGCTATCAGTGGCGTAATGTTACCTAAAGTATCTAAAATGATTGCTCATAATGCAACAAACGACCAACTAACAGATGAATTTATTAAAGTAGGTCGTATTCAATATTTTATAATATTTTTAATGGTTAGTGGATTGATTTTATTTGGAAAAGAATTTATAATTGCTTGGGCAGGGGAAGAATTTGAAATTTCTTATTATATTGCGATTATACTTATCGTGCCATTATCCATTCCTTTGATTCAAAATTTGGGGTTAAGTATCATTCAAGCGAAAAATATGCATAAATTTAGGAGTATATTGTATATTTTCATAGCTATAGTTAATATAATCATTAGTATTCCTTTGGCTAAACTTTATGGTGGAGTAGGTAGCGCAATCGGTACTTCATTATCATTGATTGTTGGTAATATTATCATAATGAATATTTATTACCAGAAAAAAGTAGGTATCCATATTGTTGAGTTTTGGAAACAAATCTTAAAAATAACAGTATTTTTTATCATACCGATTTTGATTATATTAGTAATCATGCATGTTGTAGAATTGCATGGATATATTAATCTTATCGTATTTGGTAGCATATATATGATTATTTATAGTTTGGTAGTTTATTTTATTGCGATGAATGATTATGAGAAAACTATCATTCATAAATTTTTAAAAAAATTATGTTGGAGGAGGTGAAATCATGGAAAAGAAACCCAATAGAAAAAAATCTATCTGTATTGTAAGCATTATAGTTATATTATTCTGTTTACTTAGTTTATCCTTTTTTAGTTATAATATATTTAAAATCAATATTGTACCAACGAAATATTTAATCATTGGATATGGTGGTCTTCTTTTAATACTTTTGATCTTACTATGGATTGTTCTAAGTAAGAAAAATAAACTAATCAAAAGCATTGCTTTTTTCATCATGACTATTATGTCTTTAGGGCTTGGGTATGCTACTTATTATTTAAATCATACTTATCATTTTTTGAATAATGCACAAACTGGTTATGATACTTTAGCATATTCTGTGGTTGTATTAAAAAATAGTGCATATGATGATATTCATGCGTTAAAAAATCGAATTATTTCTTATTTAGATGATGGATATAAAGAAGATGTTCAGAAGGAATTATCTGCTAAAATTACTTATACCGAATCTCTTTCTTCAGATTTTAGTACTTTACCAGAATTATTACTTCATTCTCAGGTGGATAGTATTGTTTTAGAAGATAGTTATTTGACTTTAGCTTATGAGGAGATAGAAGGCTTTGAAGAAAATACAAAAACGATTTATACTTTTGAAGTAAGAGTAAAATCTCATAAAGAAGAAAGTACTGTAAATGTTATTGAGGAACCTTTTATTTTATATATTAGCGGAATTGATCAATATGGAAATGTAAATTCTGTAAGAGGGAGAAGCGATGTGAATCAATTAGTGGTGGTAAATCCAAAAACTCACCATATTTTGTTAGTAAATACTCCTAGAGATTATTATGTTCAACTTGCAGGAACGACAGGCTTAAAAGATAAGCTTACTCATGCTGGTATTTATGGAATTGATAAAAGCATTCAAACTTTAGAAAATCTTTATGATATTGATATTCATTATTACTTAAGAGTAAATTTTAATACTTTGATTCAAGTAGTAGATGTTATAGGTGGAATTGATATTTATTCAGATAGCTCTTTTACTTGTTGGACTAATAGAAAGGTTCATGTAGAAAAAGGATGGAATCATTTCAATGGGGAGCAAGCTCTAGCCTATGCAAGGGAAAGACATGCTTATTTAACAGGAGATCATCATAGGGGAGCGAATCAACAACAGGTTATTACTGCTATTATTGATAAAGTAACTAAGTCTAGTGTTTTAATAAGCAAATATAATAGTATATTAAATGCTTTGGATGGTTCTTTTCAAACGGATGTTCCGATAGAAACTATTACTTCTTTTATAAAGTATCAAATCGATAAAATCCCTACTTGGACAGTAGAGAGTATTGCAGTTACTGGATATAATAGTATGAATTATACTTATAGTATGGGAACTAGATATCAGCTTTATGTAATGGAGCCTGATTATGATAGTATTGAAAATGTTAAGAAACGAATGAATGAAGTTTTATTAGAAGGGAATTGATTTAAATGAAAATGAGAAACAAATTATTATTGTTATCTTTAATAAGTATTTTAGGTGCTACTGGTTGTAGTAATAGTCAAGAAGATAATACCTTAACATATAATCAAACGATGACAGAAAAGGATACTGATTTAGAAGAGACTTTAGAAACAATTATTGCTTCTGAAGAATCTTTCGTAGAAGAGGTAGTAGATCCTAAAACAGAAACTATGGAATTAATTAATTCAGGACTAATTCAAAAAGTATACTATGCTACCAAAGATGTAAATATTAATATTCCTTCCTATCTATCAGATAGTGGTATGGAAGAAAATATCACATTACCTAAATTAGAATGTTTTGAAGTATATGATCAGGTAGATGATATTTGTTTAGTAAAAACCAATGAATATATTGGTTATGTTAGTACTACCGATTTAGAAGAATTATTAGGTACTTTTGTAGTAGTAGATATTAGTAGTCAAGAGGTGAAGTTGTACTGTGATAATGAAATTATTTTAACAGCACCTGTTGTAACAGGAAAGCCTAATACTCCTTCCGATCAGGGAATATTTGAAATGTATAATATTAGTGGACCTAGGTATTTAATTGGGCCTAATTATAAATCTTATGTAGATACTATGATGAAATATAATGGTGGAGAAGGTCTACATGATGCTGAATATCATCAACATGAAGATGGCTTTCAACATGGGTGGCGTGATCCAAGTGAATTTGGTGGAGAAACCTATTTAACCGATGGTTCTCATGGTTGTATCAATATGCTACATGAAGATGCTATGACCGTGAAAGAATATGTGGAAATTGGAACAAAAGTATTAGTAAAGCAATAAAGATAGTGTCAAGATTTTTGAATAATTATTAGTGGTAGTAGTGCTGTCATTGAAGAAAATAATTGGATTAGAATGTGATCGATTAAGCGCTACTATTAAGCAAATAGATCGTAAAGCAAGAAAAGGCAGAAACTTCTTGCTTTTTTAGATGCTTTGTAGTATAATATGAGCCATTAAAAGAAGGGGTGGAAGTATGGAAGAATTTAACCTTTCTGAATTCGTGAAATATTATTTCAGTTATTTTATCATCGTTATTTTGTTTGTGGTTTTAGGAGTGCTGGGAAGTTGGTATTATACCGATTACATGCAAGTGGCGATGTATAAATCACAAACTAGTTTAGTATTAACGCGATCAAATGATTCTAGTACCATTACCCAAAACGATATTTCATTAAATAAGAATTTGGTTTCTACTTATCGTGAGATTATCAAAAGTAGACGAATTCTATCTAAAGTAATAGCAAACCTAAATTTAGATTTCACAGAAAAAGAATTAAGTGAAAAAGTGAATGTCGCTAGTGCCAATGATACAGAACTGATTTTAATTACTGTTGTAGATGAAGATAGTGGCGTAGCTAAAAATGTTGCCAATGAAATTGCTTCAGTATTTAAGGAGGAAATTACTAGTATTTATAATATTGAAAATATTAGTATTGTAGATATGGCTATACAAGCAGAAGAACCATATAATGTAAATGTTTTAAAGCAATATATTATTGGAATTGGTGCTGGATTCTTAATAGGAAGTTTACTAGTTATAATTAAGTTTTATTTTGATGACTCCATTAAAAAACCAGAAGATATTGAAGAAAAAATTGGATTAAGTGTATTATCTACTGTTCCAAAATACAAAAAAGCAAGAAGAGAAAATAAGAGGGGATGAGATAACTATGTATCAAGAATTAGTGTTAAATAATGATCCTAAATCGGTAATTAGTGAAACAATTCGTACGCTTAGAACCAACTTACAATTCTCATCTATTGATAAAAAAATTCGTACCATTCTAATTACTAGTAGTGTACCTGGTGAAGGAAAAAGCTTTATTGCAGCAAATTTAGCATTAGCATTTGCACAAAGTGGTTCACGAGTTTTGTTAGTAGATTGTGATATTCGTAAAGGAAGACAGCATTATATTTTTGGTTCTCATAATAGAGCTGGATTATCGAATTTGTTACTTGAAAATGTGGAAGAAAAATATGCTGAATATATTCAAGAAACCAAAATAAAGAATTTATCAGTAATGTTTCGTGGTGTGACTCCACCAAATCCATCTGAATTATTGGGATCTGCAAAAAATAAGATGTTAATTGATATTTTAAAAGAAAATTATGATATCGTGATATTTGATTCAGCACCGATTAATGGTGGATTAACAGATTCTCTTATCATGGGTACCTTAGTAGATGGCGTGGTAATTGTAGCAGCATATAAAGAAACTTCGATTAGCTTATTAAATAGTACTAAAAAAAGTCTAGAAAATGTTAAGGCTAATATTTTAGGTGTAGTATTAAATCGTGCAAATAATAAATCTAAGAAATATTATGGGCATTACTATGGATAAAATGATTGATATTCATACTCATATCTTACCTGGTGTGGATGATGGCGCCAAAGATATTGATGAGAGTATTCAAATTATTCAGTACCTATATGAAAAAGGAATTACAGATATTGTTTTAACTTCTCATTATATTCCTAATACAAAGTATAATTATAATCAAATTGCGAGAGATAGAATTCTTGCCAATCTTCGAGAGAAGTTAAATAATAATCAAGTTCGTTTATATTTAGGTAATGAAGTATATTTATCAGAAAATATTCTTGATTTATTAGAACAGCATGAAATTAGTACGATTAATAATACTAGATATATGTTGATTGAGTTGCCTTTAACAGGTTATGTAAATAATCTCCAAAATATATTGTGTGAGTTGACCGATTATGGAATTATTCCAATTATTGCTCATCCTGAAAGATATGAATTTTTGCAGAAGAATCCTAAAAGAATCTGTGAGTTACTGGAGTTTAATTGTCTACTACAGTGTAATGTGGAGAGTCTTACCGGTAAATATGGGAAAAAAGCAAAAAAATTAATGAAATGGTTATTAAAAAATGATTTGGTTCAATTTGTGGCTACGGATACCCATTGTATAGAAGAGGAATCGATTTTGGAGAATGCATTTAAAAAATTGAAAAAACTGGTAGGTTCTGTTAAATTTGAAGAGCTTACTTTGAGGAATCGTTTCAAGATGTTAAAAAATGAACATATGGAAGGAAATTTGGAATATTTGATTAAAGAGGAAAACAGAAAAAAATAATTTTTCTTTTTTCTTTTTTCTTGGTATAATAG
>CALVOY010000057.1 GCA_944350415.1 uncultured Bacilli bacterium
AATTACGAAGTTAAATGAAGAGGAAACATTTCAAAGTGCAATGACCTATGAAGAAGATCAAAAGATGATTTTAAATACTGAGAAGAAGATTTCTTTTGAAGAAGGAGAAAAAAAGAAACAAATAGAAATAGCGAAAGCTATGTTATCAAAAGAAGTAGATATGAAAACTATTTCTGAATGTACTGGTGTAACACTTCAACAATTAAAAGAATTAGAAAAAGGGTAATGAATAGTTATTCTTTTTTTGACAAAACTTGCTTAAAACAATGAAATATAGTAGAATGGGAAATAGTTTTGGAGGGATACTATGATACAAACAAAAAATGTAACGCTTCGTTTTGGGAAACGCACTTTATTTGAAGATGTAAATATAAAATTTACGGCAGGAAACTGTTATGGATTAATTGGTGCAAATGGTGCAGGAAAATCTACTTTTCTAAAACTATTAAGTGGTGAAATTGAAACTACTAGCGGAGAAATTATAATTTCAAAGGGAGAAAGAATTTCTACTTTAAAACAAGATCATTATGCTTATGAAGACTATACAGTGATGGATACTGTAATTATGGGAAATACTAGGCTATATAGCATCATGAAAGAAAAGGAAGAGTTGTATTCTCATACTGAATTTACAGATGCAGATGGGATGCGTTTAGCAGAACTAGAAGGCGAGTTCATGGAATTAAATGGATGGGAAGCGGAAAGTGAAGCCGGTCAACTACTATCGAATTTAGGAATCGATGTATTAAAGCATTACTGTTTGATGAGCGAGATCCCAGCAAAATTAAAGGTCAAAGTATTACTTGCACAAGCTTTATTTGGAAATCCCGATATTTTATTATTGGATGAACCAACCAACAATTTGGATATCGAAGCAATCAATTGGTTAGAAGAGTTTTTAATCAATTATCCTAATACGGTAATTGTAGTTAGTCATGATCGTCATTTTTTAAATAAAGTTTGTACTCATATAGCTGATATTGATTATAATAAAATCAAATTATATATTGGAAACTATGATTTTTGGTATGAGTCTAGTCAACTTGCTTTAAAACAAATGAAAGAAGCGAATAAAAAGAAAGAAGAAAAGATAAAAGAATTACAAGATTTCATTGCTAGATTCTCAGCCAATGCTTCGAAAAGTAAACAGGCAACTTCTCGTAAGAAAATGCTAGAAAAAATAGAATTGGATGAAATAATCCCTTCTTCTAGAAAGTATCCATATATTGATTTTAAACCAGAAAGACCTAGTGGCAAAGAAATCTTAACAGTTAAGAATCTATGCAAAACGGTAGATGGTAAAAAAATCTTGAATAAAGTTTCTTTTTCTGTCTTAAAAGGAGATAAAATTGCGTTTGTCGGTAGTGATGAATTGGCAAAAACCATGCTTTTTAAAATTCTAATGGGTGAAGAAAAATTTGATTCTGGTGAAGTGATTTGGGGAAAAACTGTGACCAAATCTTATTTTCCTCAAGATAATTCTTCTTATTTTACGAAAGATATCAATATTATGGAATGGATTGGGCAGTATTATAATATTGATGATGAAACGGTACTTAGAGGCTTTTTAGGCAGAATGTTATTTTCTGGGGAAGATGTATTTAAAAAAGTCCCTGTATTATCTGGGGGAGAAAAAGCTAGATGTATGCTATCTAAATGTATGTTAGAAGCAAGTAATATGCTGATATTAGATGAACCTACAGCTCATTTAGACTTGGAAAGTATTACAGCTTTAAATAACGGATTGATTAAGTATGATTCTGAACTTTTATTTGCTTCTCATGATCACCAATTTGTTAGTACGATTGCTAATCGCATTATTGAAATTTTACCAACTGGTGTGATTGATCGCAGATTACCATATGATGAATATTTAGAAAATAAAGAAGTAAATCAATTGCGCGAACGAGCATATGCAGAAAAAGTCTAGAGATAAGTAAAAAAGTAATTAACCATTTGCCGATAATTACTTTTTTAATTTTTAAGACAAAAGTTTAGAACAAGTTAAAAAAATACCTAAAAGAGAAATATTAAATTTAACGCTTTTGAATCTAAATTTCAAAATGACTTAATCGAACTCAAATGAAAATTTGTGAAAAAAACATCCGATAATTTATTAGAAAATAACGATAAATAGATAACATTTTTAAATCATATTATTGGATGGGAGATCTGTACACATATAGGATTTTACTAGAATTTATAGTATAATTATATCAACAAAAATGCTTGTAAAGGGAGAAGATTATGTTAGAAAATAACGATAAGTATTTTGAAGTATTAAATGATATTAAGAAAACTTTAATGGTAACTAGAAATAAGATAATAGAAAATGCAAATAAAGATTTGATTTTAATGTATTACAACATTGGCTTAAAACTAATTGAAAATAATAAATGGGGTTCTTCTTTTATTGATACATTAGCCAAGGATTTAAAAATAGAGTTTCCTACCTTAAAAGGAATGTCAGCAAGAAATTTAAGATATATGCAAAAATTTGCTACAGAATTTGAATATGATGAATTTTTGCAACATCGTGTTGCAAAATTACCATGGTCTTCTGTAACAACTATAATGGATCAAGTAAAAGATAAAGAACAAAGAAATTGGTATATTAAAGAATCTGTCCAAAATGGTTGGTCAAGACCTGTAATAGTTCATCAAATAGCAAGCAAGCTATATGAAAGACGAGCACTACTTGAAGATAAAACAACTAATTTTGATGAAACATTACCATCCCCTAATAACGAACAAGTAAAAGAACTATTAAAAAATCCCTACATATTTGATTTTATAACCGCAGATCAAGATTTAAAAGAATTAGATATCGAGCAAGAACTAACTGCTAATATAACTAAATTATTATTAGAATTAGGAAATGGTTTTGCATTTGTTGGAAGACAATATCATTTAGAAATAGAAAATGAAGATTACTATATTGATTTATTATTCTATAATTTAAAAGTTAGAAGTTATGTTGTAATTGAATTAAAAACAACGGAATTTAAACCTGAATATGCCGGTAAACTAAATTTTTATTTAAGTGCTGTTGATAAGTATATTAAAGCTGAAAATGATAATCCGACATTTGGAATACTTCTTTGTAAAGATAAGAAAAAAGTTACTGCTGAACTTGCTTTAAAAGATATTAGTAAACCTATTGGGGTAAGTGAATACAAAATTCTATCAGAAATACCAGAATTCTTGGAAAATACTTTGCCAAGTATCGAAGACATAGAAAAAAGATTGGCAGAAAGTGAGTAAGTGAGTAGAGGATATTATGAAAGTGAATATAAATGATGAATATAGTAAATTAAAATCCGTTGTAGTATCAAGTGCTAGTTATTTTGATTCCTCAAATTTAGCAATAAATAACGAGACCATTAGATATTATGCTGAAAAAGGGAGTGTTCCAACAAAAGAGGCAATATTGGAAGAGCAAAAACAATTTTGGAATGTATTAAAGAATTTAGGAATTGAATTATTGGTAGCCGAGCAAGTTAAAGAAGCAAAAGGGCAAATGTTTACGAGAGACTTAGCTTTTGTTATTGGAGATAAATTTTTTGTATCTAGTATGAGAAAAGAAAATCGAAGATTAGCCATTAATGGTTGGAATTATATTATCGATCAAATAGAAACGGATAAAATAATTAAAGTACCTCCTAATATTTATTTGGAAGGTGGGGATATCTTAGTAGATAATAAAACTATTTATGTTGGAATTAGTGAGAGAACTACAGTGGATTCTATTCAATTTCTAAAGGATGTATTAAAAGAAGAGTATTCGATTGTTCCCTTAAAGCTAAAGCCTAAATTTCTTCATTTAGATGTTGTATTTACTATAATAAATCCCAATTTAGCTTTAATATATAAAGATGGCTTAGAAGAAGAGTCATATAAATTATTGAATCAATATACAAAAATTGAAGTAACTGAACAGGAACAGTTTACACTCGCAACAAATGTTTTTGTTGTCGATCCTCAAACAATAATTATGAATTCTATACATAAAAGGATTGAAGAAGAATTGAAAAAACTGAATTTAAATGTTATATCACTTAATTTGACAGAAACTGCTAAAGATGGAGGTGCATTCAGATGTACTACTTGTCCTATTGAAAGAGAATAAAATCATTATCAGTATTTCCAAAATAAAAACACATCTTTAGAAGATAGATTTAAATATTATCTTGGAAAAAAATTTAGCTGAAGGGTTCATCTAGGATAAAAATGTAGAAAGGGGAATATGGTTAAAAAATATATTCTCGCCCTAGATGATGATGTTTTTTAAGACTTTAATTCAAAAGGTCATGGACAGGTAGGAATATAATAAGTTTGTTAAAAGTTTGTGTTGAGAAATAATGATAAAAAATTAGCTAAATTAACTAAGCATTTTAATAAAATTAGAGAGAAATAGGTAAAAAGGAAAATGAAGATGTATTAGTCAGTATTCGGCACAAAATCTCTCTTGTCACTGACTAAATTATCACGAGAAGAAGTTATGAATAAAGAGTTATTAGAAAAAGTAAGGGAAAATTTTTTGTTAAAAGAACAGAACTTAAGTATTTACGCAACGAAAAGTAAAGAAGGAATTCGTTTAAAAAAAGAAATAAGATTAGATGAATTTAGACCGGAATTTTATCATGATATCGATCGGATTATTCATTCTTTGTCATATACAAGATATTTGGATAAGACACAGGTCTTTTCCTTTAACGCAAATGATCATGTTAGTAAAAGAATTGTGCATGTACAGTTAGTAAGTAAGATCGCTCGTACAATTGGTAGAGCACTAAATTTAAATGAGGATTTAATAGAAGCCATTGCACTTGGCCATGATATTGGACATACTCCTATTGGTCATGTTGGAGAAGCTATTTTAAATGAAATTTCATTACGTGAAACAGGAACTATGTTTAACCATAATATTCAAAGCGTTAGAAATTATTTAGTATTAGAAAAAGATGGACTAGGAAATAACTTAACCATTCAAACATTAGATGGTATTATGTGTCATAATGGAGAAATGGTATCCAATATTTATGAACCATATCCTAAGACGAAAGAGGCTTTTTTAGAAGAATATCAAGCTTGTTATACAGATAAAAATGTATTAAAAAAGATAAGACCAATGACATTAGAAGGGTGTGTTGTTCGCATTAGTGATATTATTGGGTATTTAGGGAGAGATATTGAGGATGCTGTCAATATAGGAGTTTTAAAAAGAGAAGAAGTTCCTACTAATATCAAAAAAGTATTAGGAACTACCAATAAAGAAATTGTAAACACAATTATTTTAGATATTGTAGCAAATAGTTTAGGAAAACCATATATTAAATTAAGTGATTCTGTATTCAAAGCCATTTTTGATTTAAAAAAATTTAATTATGAGCATATTTATAGTAAGGCAAATTCGAAAGAAAAAATTGATTTTTATAGACAAGGAATGAACTTATTATTTCAAAAGTATTTGGATGATTTACATAATAAAAATATGGATAGTGATATCTATCAAATCTTTTTAAATCAAATGGATATTAGCTATATTGAAAATACAGATTTTAAAAGAATTGTGATAGATTATATTGCAGGAATGACAGATGATTATTTTTTACAATCTATTCATATCGTTAATGCTGTTAATAAAAATTGATTGACATTTTGTTCCTTTTATGATAAAATTTTAAAAGTATTTGTAAGTGGAGGGGATATAATGAGCGGAAAAAAGCCTGTTTATCTAACAAAAAAAGGATTAGAGGAATTAAAAGAGGAATTAGAGGATTTAATTAATGTAAAGAGACCTGCTAATATCCAAGCAATTAAAGAAGCTCGTGCTTTAGGAGATCTATCTGAAAATGCAGATTATGATTCCGCAAGAAATGAGCAAGCAGTGTTAGAAGGCAGAATTAAAAAAATAGAACAAATGCTAGAAAATTATGAAATTATAGAAGAGACTTCTAAAGATAAAGTAAGTCTTGGAAGTACTGTTTCTATTCGTTATATAGATGAAGATGATGAGATGGATGAATATATGATTGTTGGAAGTCAAGAAGCAGATCCATTTGCTAGTAAGATTTCTAATGAGAGTCCAATTGCTCAGGCTTTAATGAATCATAAAGTTGGTGAAATTGTAACTGTAGAAAGTCCTAATGGAAGTTATCAAATTGAAATTACTGAGATTAAATAGATAGTTTTTACTATCTTTTTCTTGTTTGTAACAAAAAAGTATTATATAATATTAAGCGTATTGGAGGAATTAGAATGGCAAAAGAGAAAAATACGAATAAGAAGGAACTAACTATAAAAATAGAAGGGTTAGAATGGACTACTGCTGTGGATCAAGCTTTTAAAGAAAAAGTGAAAACCGTAACAGTAGATGGATTTCGAAAAGGAAAATGTCCAAGAAATATATTTGAAAAAAAATATGGCAAGGAAACTTTATATATTGATGCAGCAGAAAAGTTATTAGGAACGGCTTATGAAAAAGTAATGGAAGAAAATAAAGATGTTGTCCCAGTGGTTCAACCACGTGTGGATATTAAATCTATTGATGAATCAGGAGTAGAATTTGTATTTACCATTATTACTGCACCAGAAGTAACTGTAAAAAAATATAAAGGGTTAAAAGTAAAGAAGGAAAGTAGTAAAGTTACAAAAGAAGAGATAGAACACGAACTTTCTCATCTTTTAGAAAAATATACTGAATTAGTGGTAAAAGAAGATGGAACTGTAGCGAATGGAGATATTGCTATTATTGATTTTGAGGGTTTTAAAGATGGAGTTGCTTTTGAAGGTGGTAAAGGAGAAAACTATTCTCTTGAAATTGGTTCCCATACTTTTATTCCAGGTTTTGAAGAACAGTTAATTGGAATGAAAGTAAAGGAAGAAAAAGATATTCATGTTACTTTCCCTGAGGATTATGCTGCAGCAGATTTAGCAGGACAAGAAGTAGTGTTTAAAATAAAAGTAAACGAAATCAAAACAAAGAAAACAAGAGAATTGGATCAGGATTTTTTTGAAGATTTAGGAATGGAAGGTATTGATTCTAAAGAAAAATTAGAAGCAGAAATTAAGGCTAATCTTCAAGCAAATAAAGATATGGAATCAGAAAACAAATATATTGATGCTCTACTTTCTGAAATTAGTAAAAATGTAGATGTAGATATTCCAGAAGAGATGGTAGAAGATGAGATTCACCATATGATTCATAAATTTGAAGAACAGTTAAAAATGCAAGGTTTAAGTTTAGAAATGTACTATCAATTTACCCAAAGTGATGAAAAAGCACTTCATGATCAAATGGAGAAAGAAGCATATGAACATATTCTTTATCGTTTAACATTAGAAGAAATCTTAAAATTAGAAAAAATTGAAGTATCTGATCAAGAAGTAGAGGAAGAGATTAAATCTTTGGCAGAGAAATATTCTATGAAAGAGGAAGAGTTGTTAAAAGCGCTTGGATCTAAGGAAATGGTTAAGTACGATCTTGAAATGAGAAAAGTAATCGAAGTTTTAAAAGAGGCTAACAAATAGTTTCTTTTTTTTTATGAAGATGTTATACTGAAAATAGAGGTAGATCATAATGAAGCGAAAGAAAAAACTTCTATTTATTATATTGATTGTGGTTTTAATGTGTAGTATTGTTTTTTTGATAGGTCGTAGTTTTGGATTTTTTAAGTATATCAAAAAAGGGGAAACTGTTAATGTTATTACTATCAATGGTATTGAAACGGAAATATTGAATCCTGAAAATGATGCATTAAACTTAGAAAATGCTTATCCTATGACTGATCGTGAGGGGCTTGCACTTACACCTTTTGAATTTCGAATGACCAATACATCTAATCGTAGTTTATCTTATTCTATTCAAATTGAAATGGATGACGAGAAATTAGATGCTTGTACTTTGGAAGATGGTACAAAGTGTCCTGAACTATCTCCGACTTATCTAAAATATGTTTATAAGAAAAATGATGGTACTTATACAGAGCCTAGAAATTTAGCTTCTAATAGTAATATCATAGCCAGTGGTGTGATAACGGAAAAAGAAACTATCACTTCTTCTATTATTCTTTGGATTGATGAAAAGGCTGGTAATGAGATTATGAATCATTATTTTTATGGAAAGATTGTGATAACGGGAGCATTGAATACTTCTAGTAATTACCAGGAAGCTATTTTAAATGGAGCAGATCCGGTATTAACGAATAATTTAATCCCTGTTCAAATAGCAGAAGATGGAACGGTAACCAAAGCTAATACTAATTTAGAGTGGTATAGCTATGAAAAGAAGAATTGGGCAAATGCTGTAGTGTTAAAAGATGAGGGCATTACTTATCAAAATGGAGAAACAATCCCAGAAGATAATATTGAAAGTTATTTTGTGTGGATTCCAAAGTATAGTTATCAATTATGGGATTTAGGAAATTATGATAGCTTAACGAGTATGGAATCGAAAGAACAGACGATCCATATTAAGTTCGGCTTAATGAATACTAGTGATAGTAATACTGGAGAATGTACAACACCAGGAGTAGCAGGTTCTAGTGGAAGTTGTCAAGTAGGAGATTATATGACCCATCCAGCATTCTTAGCTTTTGATAGTAATGGATTATGGGTAGGAAAGTTTGAAACTGGGTATGATGGAGCAACTAGTACATCTGGAGCTCAAGTAAACTCAAGTGATTCTAGTAAAATTATCATTAAACCGAATGTCTATAGTTGGAGAAGTCTTACTGTAGGAAATATGTTTAGTGCAAGTTATAATTATATAAGAAGCGATGAAAGTCATATGATGAAGAATACGGAGTGGGGAGCAGTAGCTTATTTACAACATTCACAATATGGAAGTGCAGCTAGTGTAAGAATCAATAATAATTCGAACTTTATTACTGGCTATGCAGGAACCACCGAACCTACGCTTGGATATAATAGTGGAATTAGTGTAGAGGGTAATCGAGTGGAACTAACCTCTTTAGGAGTGGATGGAACCTATACCGTTAATTACCTAAATACTTTAAGTAATGTAGCAAGTACTACCGGAAATAAAAGTGGAATCTATGATATGTCAGGCGGAACTGGTGAATATGTAATGGGCTATACAACCGGTGCTAGTACAATAGGCGGAAATAGTGGCATTACTACTCTATACCCTGATTTCTTTATCAATAGTAGCTGGGAAAAATATTATGATGAGTATTCATCTAATATAAATACGGATTATCATAATCGGATTTTAGGAGATGCAACCGGAGAGATGGGGCCATTTGGCACACAAGTTGATCCAGATAGTACTACTAGATACAAATCTAGTTGGTATGGAGATTACACTTACTTTGTGTATTCTTCTAACCCATGGTTCATCCGTGGTAGTGATTGGCGCCATGGGACAGATGCGGGCGATTTTGCATTTGCTTATCATACTGGTACTACTGATGTATACACAAGTTTCCGTGTTGTCTTAGCTCCAACTAAATAATTGGATATTAATGACTTGACTATTTTGTAGTCAAGTTTTTGTTGCTTTATAAGTAAGAATATGAATATAAAAGAGTAAGGATAGTTGTTATAAAAGTACCATAAATATCCAATGTAAAAAGTTGTCTATTTGGTTGCTTTTTTTATACAAGATGTTATAATAAAAATCAGTTTTAAGGAGGTGGAAGAAATGCGTAGTAATCTTCCGGTTTTAATACTAAAGGATACAGTTCTTTTACCTTCTAGTGAAATTAGAATGGATTTTGATACTGCTTTGGAAAAACAATTATTTTCTTTCGCAGAAGGATATTATGATAGTAATATATTAATTGTAAATAGTAATCTAGATATTAATTCTCCATTGAATGTTTCTCATCTTCCTATCTTTGGAGTTGTAGGCGTTATTAAAATGCATATCGATTTGCCTAATGGTAAAACAAAAATTGTGATTTATGGTGCTAGAAGAGTTAAAATTCTAGCTTATAGTCAGAAAGAGCAAATTTTAGAGGCAGAAATAGAGGAACTAGAGTCAGAAAAGATTGCTTCAAAAGAACATGCTGCTTATTTAAGAGCTCTTTATAAAAAATTAGAGAACTATCAAGAAATTAGAGAATTTAAACATGATATTTTAGAAACTATCTTAAAAATTGGTTCCTTAGAAGAGGCAACAGATTTTGTTGTTCCTATGCTTCCTATTACGAATGATCGTAAAATCGAGTATGTAGAGCAAAAATCGGCAATCAAACGAACAGAAATGATTCTTTCTGATATTAATCAAGATATGGAAATAGCAGAACTAGAAAAAATTATCGATGATAAATTGTCTTATGAAATAGAAAAAAGCCAAAAAGAATATATATTACGCGAAAAGATTAGAGTTATTAAAGAGGAATTGGGAGATATTAATGATAAAGATAGTGAAATTGCGAAGTTAAGAAATAGAATTGAAAAATTAAAATGCAATCCTAAAGTAACAGAAAGATTAAAACTGGAATTGAACCGCTATGAAACCATGACTCCTAATGCTCCTGAAGTAGGAATGATTAGAAACTATATTGATTGGGTATTAGATCTGCCTTGGGGGATTTCTACCAAAGACAATCATGATCTTAGAAAAGTAAAAGAGGTTTTGGATAGATCTCATTTTGGTTTAGAGCCGGTAAAAGAGAGAATTGTTGAATACTTAGCTGTGAAGAAAAATACGAATAATTTAAAAAGTCCTATTATTTGTTTGGTTGGTCCTCCTGGCGTTGGAAAGACTACATTGGCCAAAAGTATTGCTGATAGTTTAAATCGCAAGTGTACTAAAATATCGGTTGGTGGTATTAATGATGAGGCAGAAATTGTTGGTCATAGAAGAACTTATGTAGGAGCCGCTCCTGGTTTAATTATTCAAGGGATGAAGAAAGCAGGAAGTTCTAATCCCGTATTTATTATTGACGAAATTGATAAAATGACGAAAGACATTAAAGGGGATCCGGCCAGCAGTCTTTTGGAAATACTAGATCCAGAACAAAATAAAACCTTCTCGGATCATTATATTGAAGAAGAGTTTGATTTAAGTCAAGTTATGTTTATTACTACTGCTAATTATTATGATCAAATTCCTAATGAATTAAGAGATCGTTTGGAAATTATTGATCTTTCTTCTTATACGGAATATGAAAAGCTGGATATAGCTAAAAGTTATTTGCTTCCTAGAGAGTTAAAGCAACATGGATTATCTGAATCAGAAGTACATTTTAGTGATGAAGTGATTCTTACTATGATTCGTTCTTATACCAAAGAAGCTGGGGTTCGTGAATTGACTAGAAATGTAGCCACTGTTTTAAGAAAAATTGTCAAAGATAAGATGCTAAATGCAACCAAAGATGACTATTTTATAACGGATTATAATATTGAAAAATATTTAGGTAAGAAAAAATATATGTGGACAGATGTGGATATTATTGAGCATGTTGGAGTAGTAAATGGATTGGCATATACTCCTTATGGTGGCGATATTTTGCCAATTGAAGCTGTAATGTTTCCTGGCAAAGGCAACATTGTTATGACAGGTAGTTTGGGCGAAGTAATGAGAGAATCTGCTAATTTGGCATTTGATTATATTAAAGCTAACTTTGAAAAATTTGGAATTGATTATTCGCTATTGGAGAATAAAGATATTCATATTCATGTTCCAGAAGGAGCAGTACCAAAGGATGGTCCTAGTGCGGGGGTAACTTTAACTACAACCTTAATTTCTCTTCTTACCAATACTAGTATTCATACCAATGTAGCTATGACTGGTGAAATGACTTTAAGAGGTAAAGTATTGGCGATTGGAGGGTTAAAAGAAAAGATAATAGGTGCTCATCGCAATGGTATACGTACTATCTTTGTTCCTAGTTCTAATGAAAAGGATCTGGATGAGATTCCAAGCGATATTAAAGATGAAATCCATTTTATTTTTGTAGATCGTTATATGGATATCTACCAAAATTTATTTAAAAAGAAAAGAGGTAGAAGAAAAAATGATCCAAGAAATATTAGATTACTTATTGATTAGAAATTTACTATATAATTCCGATTCAGAAGAATTAATAGCTGTTGTAGAAACAAAAGAAAACTTTGTCTATATATTAGATAATATTTACCTATTAATGCAAGAAGAAAATTTTGTTTTTCTGTCTCCACATCTAGTAATGAATGTTTCAGCTTTCATTCAGAAATACCGTTTCGACTATAATAAGGAAAAAGAAATCAATGATAAAATGAATTATATCATTGAAAGATTAAATGATTATCGCCATATGAGTTCTAAAAGAAAAGAATTGGTCATACAAGATTGGATTTTACAAGAATCCGAGAATAGGAATTTACCTTTATGTTATAGAAATCTTACTAGTGTGTTAGGACTCATTTCTTTAGATGCTTTCTATTTTCTAAATATGATTTCAATAAAAGAGCCGTTTCAAATAGAATGTTTAGTAGAATATCTTTCTATTATTAATATTATTATAAATAAGTTTCCTCAATGTTTTGCTGAAGATATAAAATTCTTAGAAGTAACTAGGCAAAACCTAGATAGTTTAGCTCATAATAAAAACATTCCTAAAGTAGATGCTAGAATGGTTCATAGAACTTTGAAAAAAATAAGAAAAACATATTCTACTTTAGAAGAGGAGAACTTTCAAAAAGTTATAAAAAAGACTCAAAATTAGTCTTTTTTTCTTTTTTTTACATAATATTCTAATAGAAAAGAGGGATATTATGAAGAAGGTTGTGCCTTTTACAAAAACAATTACTTTTAGAACGATGATTGCCGAAATTACGGATATAGAAGTAAATCATACATTAGCTTTGAATGAAAATCATGAAATAGAGGGTGATATTTTAGTAGATGGTACTTACAAAATGACCGATGCTAGTCAAATTGAAGAAGAATTTCATTATAAATTACCATTTACAATTGAGGTGGACTCTAAATATGATTTAAAAGAATTAGAAATTACTATTGGCGATTTTTATTTTGAAATTATCAATGAAGAAGATTTAAAAATTAATGTGGAAATTGAAATGGATGGTTTAGAAGAAAAAGTAGAAGAACTTTCTTCTATTGTAACCAAAGTTTCTTTGGATAATGATATGGAAATATTAGAAACGGAAGCAGCCAAAGAGGAAGAGAAAGAACTTGTTCGAAATAAAGAAACAGAAGGACCTAAGGATATGCCAATACCAATAGAAATAGAAGAAACTGCTGAAAAAATAGAATTTCAGACAGACAGTAATCCATTAGATAAGCTGGCCGAAGAAATCGAAGCTGATATTCAAAATGATACTGGTTCTGAAAAAATTATGATGAAGCAGATGAATTTTCAAAAAGACATTCAAGAAAGTAAACAATCTACTGTAGAGGCTTCTAATGATTCGAATACAGCGTCTTCCAATGTAAGCTCTATTTTTTCATCATTGACTTCTGGAGAAGAAACTTTTTCTACTTACTATGTATATATGGTAAGAGAAGCAGATACCATAGAATCTATTTTGGAAAAGTATCAAACTACTCGTGAAAAACTTCAAGATTATAATGATTTAACAGATGTTAAGGTAGGGAGTAAACTAATCATACCATGTGTTAATCATGAATAAAAAAGAACTGTTAGAATATTTATCTATTAAACCACATTCTATTAAAAAAATAGGATCTGCTACTATTATTACATCTACTGGTGATAATCATAAATATGTCATAAAAAGAAATAATAGAAAAGCAGATTCTTTTGATTATTTACAAACAAGAAACTTTAACAATTTTCCAAGAGTATATTCTAATTTACAGGATGAAGTAGAATTAATGGATTATATAGAAGAAAGTGAAACTCCCAAAGAGCAAAAATTACAGGATTTGGTTTATTTAACTAGTATACTTCATACCAAAACCACTTTTTATAAAGATGTCGATGATGATTATATTAAAAAAATATATGAAGATCTTTTAGAAAAACAAACCACCATTTATCAATATTATAGTGATCTACAAAATATGATTGAATTAGAAGTTTATATGTCACCAGCAAATTATTTACTAATTAGAAATGTTTCTTTAATTTATATGGCTCTTAATCAAAGCAGAAAATATATAGAGGAATGGTATCATATTGTGAAGGATAATCATAAAGTGCGCTATGCTTATATTCATGGTAATTTAGAAGAAAGTCATTTACTAGAAGGAAATGATTTATATTTGATTAGTTGGGATCATTCTAGAGTAGATTTACCACTTTATGATCTAGAAATATTCTATCGTAAAAGTTTTTTAGATATCGGTCTTAGAGAAATATTAGAAATTTATGAGTCCAAATATCCATTAAAAAAAGAAGAGTATTATCTTTTATTAGCACTTCTTTTAATTCCCGAAAAAATAGATATTACTTTAAAAGAATATTCTAGAGTAAAAAAAGTAACGAATTTAATATTATATATAGACAAAACTTTATCATTTTTAGAAAATAATTCTAAAAAAGCCGATCACCACGCACACCATTAATAGAAAAATTAAAAAAGCATTTAATCTTGTGGTGATAAAAATGGTGAATAGAACTTGCCACATTAAAATAATTAAAAGGGAAAATAAACATCCCATGTACCAAAGACTAGTTCTTCTTTTTCCTTTACACATTTCACAGCGACAAAAGAAACCATGTCCTTTTTGCTTAAACATAGACTATCACCTAGTATAATATATTAAAAGTAGAAAAAAAAGTTTACATTTATTCAAAAATGGGATATAATCAACTTAATTTGAAAGCGATGAAGTCGAGGTGTTTATAAGGATTTTATAGAGAGCTTGTGGTTGGTGTAAACAGGCAATGAGTTATAAATATGTAGCGATCGAGTAGAATTAGTGAGTTTAGTAGCTGATTCCGGATACTTCCCGTTAGAAGAAATGAAGGGTATTCTAATTTAGAATAAATTAAGGTGGTACCGCGGGTAAACTCGTCCTTATATAGAAGGAGGAGTTTTTTAATGTTAGAAAAAGTTATTGGAAAATTTAAAGAATATACTAGTAATTATGATATGAATACCCTAGAAATTAGTTTAAAGTATCATCATAGTTTTGCAGTATCAGATTTAATGGGAGAATTGGCATTTCGTTTAGGATTCACAAAAGAAAAAATTGAAGTCGCAAAAGTCATTGGACTACTGCATGATATTGGTAGATTTGAACAAGTAAAAATATATCATTCTTTTTCAGATACTAATATCGATCATGCAGAAGAAAGTATTATATATTTATTTGATAAAGGACATATTAGAGATTTTATGGATAATGATCAATATGATAATATCATAAAAACAGCTATTAGATATCATAACAAATATCGAATTCCCAATAATCTTGCGGAAGAAGAATTATTATTTACTAAAATGATTCGCGATATGGATAAAGTTGATATTTTTAAACAATTAGCTGTTCACCGACACTTTGAGTTTAATGTCGATAACATAACACCTAATGTATTAGAAAGCTTTAAAAGAGAAGAAATTATTATAAATAGTGATGCTAAGACAAATTCTGATGAAACAGTTAAATATTTATCTTTTATTTTTGATATTAATTTTGAAGAAAGTTATGATATTTTGGTTAGTACAGATAATTTTGATTTATTTTTAAGTACGGTTGAAGTAGATAGTAATAGTGAAAAATTATGGAAAAAAATAAGAGAAATATGTTTTGATAAGATTAATAGGGGTGTAGGTATTCAAAATGGATAATCACGGAAAGTTATGAATCGTATCAAACGAAAATGAAATTATGCAAGAGGCAGGAAGGAAAAATAGAAAATTAAGGAAAGGAAAAGGGATATAAAATGTTAGATAAAAAATATGATCATATAAAAGTAGAAGAAAATAAATATGAATTTTGGAAAGAAAGAGGTTATTTTGAAGCTGGAAAGGATAAAAGTAAAGTTCCATTTTGTGTAGTGATTCCCCCTCCTAATGTTACAGGAAAACTGCATTTAGGACATGCTTGGGATACAACTTTACAAGATATTATGATCCGTTATAAGAGAATGAATGGTTATGATGCTTTATGGTTACCAGGAATGGATCATGCTGGAATCGCAACTCAAGCTAAAGTGGATAAGAAATTAAAAGAGCAAGGAATAAAACCTAGAGAAATGGATCGTGAAGAATGGCTAAAAGTGGCTTGGGATTGGAAGAAAGAATACTCCGAAAATATTCGTAATCAATGGGCTACTTTAGGCTTATCTTTGGATTATTCCAGAGAAAGATTTACTTTAGATGAAGGGCTTTCAAAGGCAGTAAGAAAAGTATTTGTGGATTTATATAATGAAGGACTTATTTATCGTGGTGAAAGAATTATCAACTGGGATCCTGTACAAATGACGGCTCTATCAAATGAAGAGGTTATTTATAAAGAAGATGCAGGTGCTTTTTATCATTTAAAATATTATTTAGAAGATAAAAGTATGTATTTAGATGTTGCTACCACTCGTCCTGAAACTTTGTTTGGTGATACAGCAGTAGCAGTTAATCCTGATGATGATAGATATAATCATTTGATTGGCAAAAAAGTAATTTTACCGGTTGTTGATAAATTAATTCCTATTGTAGGTGATGAACATGCAGATCCAGAATTTGGAACTGGTGTTGTTAAAATTACCCCTGCACACGATCCTAATGATTTTGAAGTAGGGAATAGACATAATCTTGAAAGAGTTGTGGTTATGAATCCTGATGCTACTATGAATGAAAATGCTTTCCAGTATCAAGGGTTAACTAGAGAAGAATGTAGAGAAAAACTACTTGAGGATCTAAAAAAAGAAGATCTATTAATTTCTATTGAACCAATGGTTCACAGTGTAGGACATAGTGAAAGAAGTGATGCTGTAGTAGAACCTTATCTATCTAAGCAATGGTTTGTTAAGATGAGACCTCTTGCTGATAGAGTTCTTGAAAATCAGAAAAATAAAGATACCAAAGTAAATTTTGTACCAGAGCGATATGAGAAAATTATGAATCACTGGATGGAAATTACTTATGACTGGTGTATTTCTCGTCAACTGTGGTGGGGTCATCGCATCCCTGCATGGTATAGAGGCGAAGAGGTATATGTAGGAATGGAAGCTCCAGAGGGAGAAGGCTGGATACAAGATACGGATGTATTAGATACTTGGTTTAGTAGTGCTCTTTGGCCGTTTTCAACTTTAGGATGGCCAGATATTACAGAAGATTTTAAAAGATATTATCCAAATAACTGTTTAGTAACCGGATACGACATTATTCCATTTTGGGTAAATCGTATGACTTTTCAAGGCCTTCATTTTACGGGAAAACGCCCATTTAAAGATTGTTTAATTCATGGACTTATTCGTGATAAAGAAGGAAGAAAAATGTCTAAGTCTCTTGGTAACGGTGTGGATCCAATGGATGTAATCGAAAAATATGGAGCAGATTCACTACGCTTCTTCTTAACCACTAATTCTGCACCAGGAATGGATTTAAGATATGATGAAGAAAAAGTGAAGTCTACATGGAATTTTATTAATAAATTATGGAATGCTTCTCGTTATGTTTTAATGAATATAGAAGATATGAAAACGGTAAGTTATGATTCTCTTCATTTCACGAAAGCAGATAAATGGATTTTAACTTTAAAAAATTACTTAATTAAAGAAGTTGTTAAAAATATGGATAGTTATGATTTTCATAATGTAGGAAATAGTTTATATAAATTTATTTGGGAAGATTTTTGTGACAATTACATCGAATTAAGTAAAGCAAATATGAATGATACTACGAAATCGATTTTACTTGATATTTTAACTACTATATTAAAACTGCTTCATCCTTTTATGCCTTATGTAACAGAAGAAATTTACCAGATGTTACCATTTAAGGATAGTGAATCTATTATGATTAGCAGCTATCCTGAATACGATAGTAAAACTGTTTTTATAAAAGAAGTAGAGGAAATTTCTAAAGTCCTTGATGATTTAAGAGAAATCAGAAATCTAAAAGTTATGAATCATATTAAAAAAGATGCTAAAGTTACAATCCGTACTAGCGATGAGTTATTATATATTTATAAGTCGCAATTAAAAATTACGGATGATGTTGTAATTTCTTCTTCTCTTGAAGATTGTCAGTCTATAAATTATCAATCTAGCTTAATCGATATTACTTACTATTTTAAAAATGAAATTAATAAAGAGGAACTACTTTTGGATATTCGCAAGTTGAAAGAATCTATTGATAGACGTAAGAATTTATTAAATAATGATAACTATGTAAATAAGGCACCAAAAAATATTGTTGCTTTAGATAGGGAAAAATTAAAAGAAGAAGAGGCTAAGCTAAAGTTACTAGAAGAACAATTACATTAAAGATACTTTTTCTTTTCACTTAATCTTTACTTCCGTAAATTGTAATGATAGAATGTTGCTAGAAAGGAGTTTGATTATGAAGAAATATAAAAAAATCATTATAATTATTTTAGGAATTCTTGTTGTTTTGGCCTTGCTTGTATTTGTTTATTTTAAAGCTACTTTTATTAGTAAGAACGAGGTAAAGGATATTGTTGTTCGTGATATGAATGTTAGTAGTGATGATATTTATTTTGAAACAATAGATTTTGAGATGGATAAAAAAAGATATGAAGTAGAATTGTATTATCAAAATCGTGATTATGAGTATAAAGTAGATGCTAAAAATGGTAGAGTTATTTATACAGATTTTTATAATAGTCAAAATATAATACCAGATAATAATAATGATAATAACAATAACAATAACAATAACAATAACAATAATAACAATACGAATGACGATAATATTGATAATAATACAAACAATAATTCTAATGGTACTACGAATGATAATCAAAATAATACTACTATCCCATCTGCTAAGATTAGTTTAGAAGAAGCTAAGAATATTGCTTTAAATCATGCAAATCTTGCTGCTAATAATGTTCAGTTTTTAAGAACAAAAACAGAATATGAATATAATACTTTGGTTTATGAAATTGATTTTGTTTATAATAATCTTGATTATGAATATGAGATTTCTGCCATAACAGGAGAGATTATTAGTTTTGATAAAGATAGCATTTATGACTAATAGTGATAAATTGCTATCATAATTTGTTTGTAAAAGTACTACAAGTTCGTGGTACTTTTTTATGTGTTTTAAAGGGAGATAAATCAAATTATTATTTTGGCACTCTCTATTGACAATTGCTAAAAATAGCGTTAAGATATCCATTGTTAGGAGATGATAATTTTGAAAAAACAGTTTAAAGCAGAATCAAAAAAGTTATTAGACTTAATGATTCATTCTATTTATACAAATAAGGAGATTTTTTTAAGAGAATTGGTTTCTAATGCTAGTGATGCGATTGATAAATTACATTATTTATCTTTAACCAATAAAGATATCAAAGTTAAGAAAAATGATTTAAAAATCACTTTAGCTGCAGATAAAACAAACCGTACCCTTACGATTTCTGATAATGGTATTGGTATGAGTAAAGAGGAATTAGAGGAAAATTTAGGTACGATTGCTAGAAGTGGTTCTTTATTATTTAAAGAACAGATGGAGAAAAAGAAAAATATTGATATTATTGGCCAATTTGGTGTTGGATTTTATTCATCTTTTATGGTAGCAGATAAAGTTTCTGTAATATCTCGTAAGTTTGATAGTGAAAAAGCTTATCTTTGGGAATCTGCTGGAGCAGATGGATACCAAATCAAAGAAACAGAAAAAGATAGTATTGGAACAACCATTGTTCTTAATTTGAAAGATGGAGAAGAGTATGATTCCTTTTTAGAGGAATATAAGTTAAGAGAGATCGTTAAAAAATATTCGGATTATATTTCTTATCCAATTACGATGCTAACTACTCATCAGCATAAAAAGGAAAATAGTGATGAATATGAAGAACAGGAAGAAGAAGTAACGTTAAATAGTATGATTCCTATTTGGAAGAAGGATAAAAAAACGATTAAAGAAGAAGATTATCAAACTTTTTATCATGATAAATTCTTTGATTATGAAGATAGTATTCGTACGATTCACTCTAGTGTAGAAGGAAAGTGTACTTACACTGCTTTATTGTTCATTCCTGCTCATGCGCCATATGACTTTTATACCAAAGAATATGAAAAGGGGCTACAACTTTATTCCAATGGTGTACTAATTATGGATACATGCAAGGAACTTTTACCAGATTATTTTAGCTTTGTGAAAGGTCTTGTTGATACTAGCGATTTGTCTTTAAATATTTCTCGTGAGATGTTGCAACAAGATAAGAATTTAGGATTAATTGCTACTAATATTGAAAAGAAAATCAAAAAAGAATTAGAAACGATGCTAGAAGAGGATCGCGAAAAATATGAGACTTTCTTTAAGGCATTTGGAATGCAACTAAAGTTTGGTATTTATAATAGTTATGGTATGAAGAAAGAAGAATTACAAGATTTATTACTATTCTATTCCTCTAGTGAAAAGAAATTAGTGACATTGAAAGAATACATTTCTCGTTTGAAAGAAAAACAAGACAAAATTTATTATGCATGTGGAGAAACAGTCGATAAAGTAGATATGTTGCCGCAAGTAGAACAGATTCAAGAAAAGGGTTACGAAGTTCTATATTTAACAGAATATGTAGATGAATTTGTGATGCAAGTATTAAATGAGTATGCAGGAAAAAAATTTATCAATGTATCTAGTGGTGAACTAGATTTAGATACAGAAGAAGAAAAGCAAGAATTAAAAGAAAAAAATGAAGCTTATAAGGATATTTTTGCAGTAATGAAGGATACTTTAAAAGATGAAATTAGTGATATTAGATTAACGCATCGCTTAAAAAATCATCCGGTTTGTTTAGTATCAGAGGGAAATGTTTCATTAGAAATGGAAAAAGTAATGAATGCTATGCCAACGGATGAAAAAGTAAAAGCTAAAACTATTTTAGAGATTAATGAAAATCATGAAATTAGTAAAAAATTAGAAAAATTATATAAAAAAGATCCAAAGGAATTAGAAAAATATACAAAAATATTATATGCACAAGCTAGATTGATTGAAGGACTTCCTATTCAAAATCCAACCGAAATTAGTAATTTAGTATGTGAGTTTTTGGCAAAATAAATTTTTATAAATTTAGAAACTGTTAACGAAAGGCTCACTTGAAAAGGTAAATGCAACTTTGAAAGGTTAAATGCAATAGATTGAGTGATTTGTTGATAACAAACAAGGAATAACCTTGTTTGTTTGACTATTGTACTCTGGTAAAAAAATGCAAGGGT
>CALVOY010000058.1 GCA_944350415.1 uncultured Bacilli bacterium
TTATAAAAATTGTTTGCCATAAACAGAAAGATAAAGAAGAGTGATTTTTAAGGTGTAAAAAGCATGTCTTCTTTCTTTTTTTATGTGTAAATCGAACAACGAAAAAATCAAAAAAATAAAAATCTTATAAAATAAGGTTTTTGAAAAAATAAAAAAAATAATCAAAATAAAGTTGTTATACGAAATGTAGAAAATACCCTTTAAATATAAGGGTATTAAACAAAATAAAACCATAAAATTAAAATGATAAAAAAATCAAAAAATATAAAAAATCAAAAAAGAAGAATGTCAAGTTTTTTGATTTTTCTAAAAAAATATTGACTCCAAAAATTAGGAATAATAAAATGGAATTATCAAGATATAGAGATGGAGGAGTAATATGATAGATACATTAGAGAAAGTTTCTTCCCTAACGGTTATTAAGCGTAATGGTAAGAAAGTAGATTTTGATGGCGCTAAAATCGCATTAGCCATAAAAAAAGGTTTTGACCATGCAATTGTTGTAGATGGTGATGACGAGGAAAATATATATACAGAAAAAGATATTCAAACAGTATATAAGGAAGTTATTTCCAGAATAGAGAAAGATTTTAAAGATCAAGATAAAATCAAAATTGAGCAGATTCAAGATTTGATTGAAGAAGCTTTAAAGAAAAAAGGGTATCAAGATGTATATCAACATTTTTCCGAATATCGTGAAAGAAGAGCCCAATCTAGAGAATTATTTGCTGAAGAAAAAAAATTGCATAAGTTTTTAAAAACGATTGAAGGTCTTGGACTGAAGTCAGCAAATGAAGATAATAACAAACGAGAAAATGCTAATGTAGATGGCGATACGGCTATGGGAACTATGTTACAGTATGGTTCAACTGTATCTAAAGAGTTTGCCAAAACTTATTTAATGAAGCCTAAATTTAGTGAAGCCCATGATAGTGGTGCAATTCATATTCATGATATGGATTTTCTACCAATGGGAACTACTACCTGTATGCAAATAGAATTAGATCGTTTGTTTAAAAATGGTTTTTCAACAGGACATGGTCATTTAAGAGAACCTCAAGATATTATTAGTTATTCTGCTTTGGCTGCAATTGCTATTCAATCGAATCAAAATGATCAACACGGTGGACAAAGTATTCCAGCTTTTGATTTCTATCTAGCACCAGGAGTTTTAAAAACTTTTAAAAAGCAGTTTAAACAACAGATCTATGATTTATTAGATTACGAAGATCTACTTAGCTTTATCAATATGGATAGGATTAGCAAAGATATCGATAAATTAAATAGTATTGAAGTGGATTTAAGTGAATTTGACAATTATTGTAAAGAGAGTAGTTCATTGAAAAACGGTTTTCATAAAGCATATGAAAAAGCCCTTGCGAAAACCAATCGTGCTACTTTTCAAGCAATGGAAGCTTTTGTGCATAATTTAAATACGATGCATTCTAGGGCTGGTGCTCAAGTGCCATTTTCTTCTATCAATTTTGGAACAGATACTTCTGCAGAAGGAAGAATGGTAATTGAAAACTTTTTACTAGCAACAGAGGAAGGCTTAGGAAAAGGAGAAACACCAATTTTCCCAGTATCTATATTTAAAGTAAAAGAAGGAGTTAACTATAATCCAGAAGATAAGAATTATGATTTATTTAAATTAGCATGTCGAGTATCTGCAAAAAGATTATTTCCAAACTTTTCGTTCTTGGATGCTCCGTTTAACTTAGAGTATTATCGAAAAGGAGATTATAGAACAGAAGTTGGTTATATGGGATGTCGTACTAGAGTAATGGCGGATGTAACAGACTTAGATAACCAAACAACTGGCGGAAGAGGAAATTTATCATTTACTTCCATTAATTTACCTAGAATTGGAATTAAACATGGAATTTGTTTAAAAGAACGTGAAAAAGCGGATATGAAAGCATTCTACGAAGAATTGGGATCTATGATGGATTTGGTAAAAGATCAATTGCTAGAAAGATTTGAACTACAATGTAGTAAACATTCGTATAACTTTCCGTTCTTAATTCAACAAGGAATATGGACGGGAGGAGAAAAATTAGGGCCAAATGATAGATTAAGAAAACTATTAAAACATGGCACTTTAACCATCGGATTTATTGGTCTTGCTGAGACACTAAAGGCTTTAATTGGAAAACATCATGGAGAAAGTGAAGAAGCTCAAAAATTAGGACTTGAAATTATTAAATTTATGAGAAAACGCTGTGATCAGTATTGTCAAGAATACAATTTGAACTTTACATTGATTGCTACTCCTGCGGAAGGATTAAGTGGAAGATTTGTCAATATTGATAAAGCAATTTATGGAAAAATTAAAGGAGTAACAGATAGAGACTATTATACGAATTCATTCCATATACCAGTATATTATAATATTAGTATTAAGAATAAATTGTATTTAGAAGCACCTTATCATAGTTATACCAATGGAGGACATATTTCTTATATTGAATTAGATGGAGATACTGTAAACAATGTAGAAGCTTTTGAAAGTGTAATTCGTATGATGAAAGAAGTAGGAATTGGTTATGGCGCAATCAACCACCCAGTAGATAGAGATCCTGTGTGTGGGTATGTGGGGGTAATTAATGATGTTTGTCCAGGTTGTGGCAGACATGAATTTGAGGGAGTACCAATTGAACATCTAAATGAAATTGGATGCAATTGTGGAAGATAAAAAAGAAAGGAAGAGAGGATTGAAAAAAATGGAAAAAGTAGTAGGAGAAGGAGTAAAATTTGAAAGGATTAGACGTGTAACTGGTTATTTATCAGGAGATGTATCACGTTTCAACAATGGAAAAAGAGCAGAAGAGAAAGATCGTATAAAACATTCTGGCATCAAAGAGGTTATCTCTGAAGAGAAGTGTAAAGCATAATGAAGATCAGACTTGCAGCTTATTTACAGCCTGATAGTATAGTAGATGGAGAGGGCATTCGTACTGTTATTTGGACACAAGGATGTCCTCATAACTGTCTAGGCTGTCATAATCCTGAAACTCATGATGTGAATGGTGGAGCTCTTGTAGATTTAGAAGAAATCTATGATATTATCGATCATTTAGAAGGACAAGATGGAATCACTTTCTCAGGAGGAGAACCGTTCTTACAGCCTAAAGAGTGTAGTGAAATCGCGAAATATACCAAAAGAAAAGGCTACAATATTTGGACTTATACCGGTTATACTTTTGAGCAATTGCTAGCCTTATCTAAATCAAAACCAGAGATGATGGATTTTCTAAAAGAAATCGATGTATTAATAGATGGCAAATTTGAACTTGCTAAGAAAAATTATAAAGCTACTTTTCGTGGCTCCTATAATCAAAGAATTATTGATGTAAAAAAAAGCTTGCAAACAAGAAAAGTAGTCACCATAGACAAATATGAAATGAAAGACATTCCTAGTGCTAGAACTAGACAAAAAGGAATTTATGTTTAAAGATATTTCTAAATAAATAGAAGTATCTTTTTTTGCTTTTAAATGTATAATGATATTGAAAAGAAGTGGTGCTATGAATATTTACCATGAATTAAATAAAATGATGGATTATATTGAAGAAAACTTAGATAAGGATATCTCTTATACTAAATTATCTAGAATACTAGGTGTAAATGAATATACAATGCAAAGACTGTTTAGTTTATTATGTAATATTTCATTAGCTGAATATATTCGAAAAAGAAGATTATCGCAAGCTGGATATGATATTGTATATAAACAAGGAAAAATAATAGAGATTGCTTTTAAATATGGGTATGAGAATCCTACTTCTTTTTCTCGTGCTTTTGAAAAATTTCATGGGATGAAACCTAGCAAAGTAAAGAAAGAAAAAGCAATCAAAAACTTTCCTAAAATGTATTTTAATGAACAAATAAATACAAAGTCAGAAATGGAATATAAGATTATTACCTTAGATGCTTTTACTTTATATTGAAAAGGAATGAAAACTACGGAAAACATGATTTCCAAAGATGCTCCATCTTTCTGTGAAAATATGAATGAATTATATAGTAATAAATATGGTTCATTTGATTATGGTATGGTATTGTATGAAGATCGTTTTAATAGTGACAATTTTGAATATTGGATATTATGGAGAAAAGAAATAGAGGAATTTGAAAAAATAGAATTTCCTAAGTGTAAATGGTTATTATTTCATATTCCTAATACGAAGGCAGTAGATATTCAAAAAGTTTCTCATGAATTTTACTATGAGTTTTTACCTAGTTGTAAGTATAATTTAAGAGAACTACCAGAATTAGAATATTATCATGATGGCGTTACTGATTTTTTGGTACCGATTGAATAGTGACAAAACTGATTTTAAAAAAGTCAGTTTTTTTATGCAACTGTGTGATATCTTTATATAAATTGAGGAGTGTTAAAAAATGGAACTAAGAGAAGTAATGGAGAAAAGAAGAAGTACAAGAGAATTTAGTCATAAAGAAATCGAAAAAGAAAAGATAGTCGATTTAATAGAATGTGCAAGACTCTCTCCATCAGCTGCGAATAGGCAAAATTGGTATTTTGTTGTTGTAGAAAAAGATATGAAAAATAAAATAGCAGATATCATGGAAAAACAATTATGTAAGCAGAAAGATAATATGAATAGTATAGAAAAAGCAACGAAACCACATATTGCTACTAGTAGCTTAGTAGGAAGTATAAAGGTTATTCATGAAGCACCGATTCTAATATTGGTCTTTAGATATCCTAATGAAAAGGGGATGGAGAGCGATTATTTATCAATCGGTAGTGCTATAGAACACATTTGCTTAAGAGCAACGGATTTGAATTTAGGTTCTTTATGGATTAGAGATATTGTCTATACTAGAAAAGAAATAGCCCAGGAAGTAGGTCACGAAGATATGGAATTAGTATCTGCTGTAGCGATTGGCTATTCCATAGAATTTCCATATGAAAGAAAAAAGAAAATATTAGAGGATATCATGGAGTGGTATAAAAATAATGAATAAAAGAATTTTAGAGTTTTACAAGCAAACAAGTTGTTTTACCGATTTAGGATATTATAAAAAATTTGCTAGAAATCTACCAGATAATATAGAGAGATTATGCTTATTACAAAGAATGCAAATCATTCATCCTGTTGCTTTTCATGATTCAAATATTAGAAAAAAAGATAAATGTTTTTGGGGTAATATGACCAAAGTTTCTATCACGAGATTAAATTACGAAGAAGACTATTTTCCAACTGCACAAAGTATGCTTGCCGAATTATTAAGAAGTGATGAAAACTATCATATAGGAAGAGAGGCAAAAAACAAAATACATATTACCTGTAGAGGCCAAGCAATATTATTAGCAAGTATATTAAAAGCAAAAGGATATTCTGCAAGAGTTAGAAGTGGTTTTGCTCCCTATATTAAATATGATGGTGTAGCGTATGACCATTGGATTACCGAATATTATGATGAAAATAAAAGTGAATGGGTTTTAGTGGATGCCGATGAACATTGCCCTGATCACGAAATGGGCTTTGATTTAAATGATATACCTAGAGATAAATTTATATTTGGTGCTGAAGCATATTTAGGAATGAGAAATCATAAATATAAAACGGAAGAAATATATTATTCCTCTAATCCGGCAACTTTGGGCTTGAAAGCTGCTATTAGAGGTTTATTCTATGATTTTCATTCGTTGATGAATCATGAAATTATATTTTTGCATATGCCTAAATATATACGAGATAAGAATTTTGAACTTAGTGAAGAAGAATATCAAGAGTTAGATAAGCTAGCGATTTTGATGTTAGAACCAGATAAAAACTTTGATGAGTTAATGAAAGTTTGGAATCACGAGCTAAAATTTAGAATAATGTCTGGTGCCTTAAACAGCTAATAAAAGATATTTCTAAAATAGATAGAAGTATCTTTTTTTCTTTAGTATAATAGTATCGGTGGTAAATAATGCAAATATTAGAATGTAAAAATATTAGAGAAAAAGAACTTTTAAAATTAAAACAAAGCATAAACAGTAAACTTACTTTAGCAGTCATTCAAATTGGATATTTTCAAGAAAATGATATTTATTTGAGAAGTAAAAGAAAATTAGCTCAAAACTTAGGAATAGAATTGATAGAAATAAATTATAATGAGTCTACCCCCAAAGAAGAAATTATAGATAAGATATTAGAACTGAATGAGAATCCTGATATTACTGGTATTATGATTCAAAAACCAATTTTAAAGAAGTTTGATTACCAAGAATTAGTAAATTATATGGATTATAGAAAAGATGTAGATGGTGTTAGTAAAGAAAATCAGCAAAGATTATTAAAAGGAAATCCTGGTATGATACCATGTACTGCTAGAGCTGTTTTAAAAGTCTTGGAAGAGTATAATATTTTATTAAAAAATAGAAAAATAGTGATTATTGGCAAAAGTAATTTAGTAGGAATGCCTCTATATCAGATTTTAAAAAAAGATAATCAAGTAACTTTATGTGATTCTAAGACAGAAAACTTAAAAGAAATCATGAGAGATGCTGAAATTATTATTTCAGCTATTGGGAAAGCTAAATATTTTACTCGTGAATATTTTAAAGAAGGACAAATCGTTATGGATGTTGGAACGAATAATTTAGATGGGAACTTAGTTGGTGATGTTGATTTTGAATCTGTAAAAAACATTGTATCCATGATAACACCAGTTCCGGGTGGAGTAGGGCAACTAACTCCTATCTATTTGTTTTGGAACCTGATAGAGACTACAAAATGATGAATGAAAGAATAGTAATAGTAGAAATAAATAATTTTATAAAGAAAGAAAGTGGTTCGATGCCAAATTACGATTATTTAGAAACTCCCATTGGTCTTCTAGAAATAGAAGAACAAAGTTTTAAAATTACGAAAATTACATTAGTAACGAGAAGAGAGAAACCAGTAGGAAAAACTCTCCTTTTAGAGAAATGTAAAAAAGAATTAACAGAATATTTTTTAGGAGTAAGAAAAGATTTTGATATGGAAATAGAACTGATTGGTACCGAATTTCAAAAACAAGTATGGCGCGAACTTTTGAAAATTCCTTATGGCAAAACCGTCTCCTATAGTGAAATTGCGTTAGCTATCCAAAATCCAAAAGCGGTACGAGCAGTAGGGGGAGCCATTCATCATAATCCTTTATTAATTATTGTGCCGTGTCATCGAGTAATTGGCAAAAATGGCAGTTTAACGGGATTTGCTTGTGGGATAGAAGTAAAAGAAAAATTATTGCAATTAGAAAAGAATCAAAATTAGACTCTAGTGTTGAAATCTTTGAGTATAATATAGACAAACTCATGAGGTGATGTTTTTATGAGTTAGTTAGTTTAAAGATAAAATGACAATAGGAAAAACTAGATATTGAACTGATTTCTAAAGCGACTGATTTAACGATGCAACAACTAAAAGAATTAGCTAATGATTAATATATTCAATTAGGGTAATCGTTACTCTTTTTTTCTTTTTACATAAACTATATTGGTGGAACACATGAAAAATGAAATTAGAATGACTTATCCAAGAACAGAATATCTTATTTTGAATCAAGAAATAAAAAAATATGTAGATTCTCTTTTAAATGCATTTATGGAAAATGGAAAAACTACTGTACAACCTAATTTTACTTATACTTTAGATATGTACTATGAAAAATATTTATATCAAGATTATCTATCTTATGTCTTTTTTACCTCGCTGTATACAGGAGGAGCCCATCCTAATAATACAATCCATGCAATTACTTATGACAAAGAGAAAAATCAGATAATTACTATTTCTGATTTGGCCCATGATAATTGTAAATTGTTGGAAGTCTTGTCAGAAGAGAGTAGAACTATTTTAAAAAAATATCCTAGTTTTCAAACCCCTTATTTTCAAGAAGATATGTTAATGGAAGGAACTAAACCAAAGTTAGAGAATTTTAGAAACTTTGCTTTTTCTAAAGAAGGATTGATTTTATTCTTTGAACAATATCAAGTAGCTCCTTATTCTGATGGTAGTTTTCGAGTAGTAATTCCTTATTCAAAATTAAATTTAAACTAAAAAAGCGCAATCCGACAAAATGCGCTTTTACTTTTGATTATCATACATAAGTCCTTTATAATATTTCCAAGCAATTACTCTAAAGGCTAGTTTATTAATTAAGTCTTCACTGATTGTTCCATTATAAAGCGCTTGTTTTACTGCTTCTATGCTGGTTTTGTAATCAGTAGTAATAATCAAATCATTTCCTGCTAGAATTGCTTTGACAGTAGCATCATTAATATTGGAAATAGCACCCATATCTAGATTGTCAGTCATAATAATTCCTGTAAAATTCAAATCATTTCTAAGTAGATTGTGAACACTAGCGGAAAGAGAAGCCGGATTATCCTTATCAATATTCACAACAGTATTGTGACTGATTAAAACAGCTTCTGCTCCGGCTTGAATTCCTGCTTCAAATGGTGGTAAATCATATTTTACGATATCTTCTAATGTACGATTATCAATGGAATTATTATCATGAGTATCGCTATTATTTCCATAACCTGGAAAATGTTTTAATGTGTAGGAAACATCATTTCCTTTACTAGCTTCGATGACTGTTTTAGCGTAGGTAGAAGTAAGTTCTGTACTTTTTCCAAAGCTGCGTTCATAAATATAATCATTAGAATTGGTAGATACATCCACAACAGGAGCTAAGTTTAAATTAAGACCTAGATTGCTTAAAATTCTACTTTTGGTAATAGTATCTTGTGTAATCATAGCAAAACCACCTGAGCTATATAGTTGCTGTGAAGATGGAAAAGGCGAATCTACTAAATTTGGATTGCTACTAATTCTAATTACTTTTCCACCTTCTTCATCCACTGCTGTTAATAATGGAATTTTGCTAATCTCTTGTAATTCATTAATCATATTTTTTACTTCTGTTTCTGTTTTATCCTTAAAGTCCTCTTCAAAGAATAAATAACCACCAAATTGGTATGTCTGTAAAGCTTCTTTTGCATTTGTACCAGGATATCTAACCAAAAACAATTGTCCGATTTTTTCATCTAAAGATAAAGTTTTCAGTTTGTTATTTGCTAGAATATAATATTTACTAAAAATTCCATTATCTAACCATGTTATTGGAATACCGTTTTCATCTGTTGCCTGAGTAGAGGGAATATAACTAACAATGTTGCTTTCCTGAATTTCCATATTTTTATCAAGGATTCCCGAATACTCAATTACGATACTAGAACCAACATCTGCATTAACATTTTTATTAGAAAATGTATAAATAATATTATTATGGTCTTGCATAGTAATTTGGTCATCGCTAGTAGAAATTACAGTAGCTGTAAGTTTATTCGTTTCTACTAAAGATTCTTTTTGATTAAAAAAAATCCAAGTAAAGCTTACCATCATTAAGGTACAAAATCCCAATAAATACAACGCAATTCTTTTATTCATTTTTTCACCCATTTCTTCGTTTCATAGTTATTCATATGTGAATGAAATTTAGTATATGAAAGGTATTTTCTTTTATTTGAGTACATATAAATTATTGGGAGGAACAAATATATGAATCGACAAGATTATGTAAGATTATCGTTAGAGCTACATTTATTTTTTGATCGCATTATGAAAGAACACAGTTTCTTTTTAGGAGCTGCATTTACTGAAAAGGACGAAAGTTTAAAAAGAGTATCCTATGATTTTCAGCAGGCATTTGCAGGTATTTTAGAAAATGTAATTAGTTTGGCGAATGGTAATGTTAGTAAAGAATTTCTTTCTGCTGGTGAAATAGTTACCAATCATACCCTAGAAGCCGAAAATCAAACTAGTAGTTTATCAGGAATTCCTATCAACACAAAAATTACAGAACAAGAGTTAAGATTGCAAAGTGGCAACATCAATGCGAACGATCAATTAATAAATAGTATTAGCAACATTAATAAAAGAACATTGCCAACCATACAAAACTTAATTCAATTTAAGAATGATATTTTAAACGAGGTATTATCCTGTAAAATGTATACCACAAATTATCCACTATTAATTGAACATATTCTGAATGAAGCTAAAATGTATCATACTTTACTAAGTAAAATTGAAAATAGAGAACCATTTACACAAAATTATATTTATGAGCAAGAAATTTTTTGGAATAATATTATGAAAGAACATGCTGAATTTATTAGAGGCTTATTAGATCCAACAGAAAAAGAATTGATTTTAACAGCAGATAGGTATGCAGAAGAATATGAAATAATTATGAGAAGTTATGGAAATAATCCGGTTTCTTTAACCAACGCTAGCTTACAAGAAACGATAAATTTTAGGAATTTCAAGATAACCGGTGAAGAAGGAATTTTAAGTTGTAAGATCAGAAGTATTATTATCCCACTTTTAGCAGATCATGTGGTAAGAGAGGCGAACCATTTTATTCGAATATTAAGGAGTGCTAATCCAAATCAATCAAAAACTACCTACTAATAGGTGGTTTTTTTGGTGAGATTTAATTATAATATATATTATATAAGGGATAGGAGAAGATTAACATGAATTTACAAGATTTAAACAAAGAATATGATAAGCTTCAAAAAAAGTATGGTGCAAAAGAATTAAACTCAATTTATAGTGGTGGATGTACGGATCATCCTAATATTTGCTTTGTGTTTATGAATCCTACTAGTAGAAATATTGCCTCTTCTAAAGAATGGAAAGGATTAAGATCTCCATGGATAGGAACGAAAAACATTTGGGATTTATTCTATAGCCTTGATTTGATAGATCAAGATCTTTATAAAGAAATCAAGCAAATAAAAGGTAGCGAATGGACAGAAGCATTTGCAGAAGAAGTGTATCACAATGTAGAAAAGCATAAATATTTTATTACCAATCTAGGAAAATGTACACAAATAGATGCCAGAGAATTACCAGATTCTGTTTATTTAAAATATTTAAATTTATTAGAGAAAGAAATCGAGCTTATAAAACCAACTATAATTATTTTATTTGGCAATCAAGTTAGTTCCATTGTATTGGGTCAGAAAATTTCAGTATCACAAGTAAGAAAAAAGCCATTTATCAAAAAGATAAATGGAACAGACTATAAGTTTTATTCTGTTTACTATCCAGTAGGGAATGGTCGTTTTAATATCGAAAAATCTATTGAAGATATAAAGTGGATTATAAATAGTGAATTAGAACCAGAAACTAATCGGTAAGTTTTTTAACTGTAATTCCAAATAACATTCGTTTGCCTTTATAAATATATGTTTTTATGTTCTAAAGCTATGTAAATACTATCGAAAAAGACCATTTATAATACTAAATGATCTAGTAAAATTTTATAGATTTATGATTAAGAACAACATTCATGTCTTCTATCTTGTCTACAAATAATAAGAATTAAAAATACAATTAATACGATCCATAACCAAGAACCTTGATTACATCCACATCCGCCAAACATAAAATCATTACTCCTCTCTAATATATTATATTTTGAAATAGGAAAAATGTTATAGAAAGATCTAGTGGTAGAGAAAAAAGTAAATGATCACAGATACCTTCTTTGACATAATCTTTTTTATTGTTCATCTTGAAAATGGACGCTGATAGAATAATTGGCAGGACCTTCTAATACTTTTCCATCGATATCAAATCTAGAACCATGGCAAGGACAATCCCATGTTTTTTCTTCATCGTTAAATACTAAATTACATTTCATATGCGGACATTTATGATGAACAATATGCTTTTTACCATAATAATCGTAATAAACACCATAGTAAATACCATTGATTTTGACGACATATACATGATCATTATAAAATACAGGATTTTTTTTGACAGTGGTTTGCAAATAGACTTTTGAATAATGAAGAATACCAGTGATAGATTGTACGACACTAGCGATATTTTTTCTTTTTGGTTGGAATAATGATATATACTGGTTAGGATGTTCTAGAATAATATCAGCTAATACCTTAGCTGCAATCGTTCCATTGGTCATTCCCCAAGCACCAAATGCAGTTGCGACTAATAGATTGGGATTATTTTCATCTATCACACCAACAATAGGCAGTTTATCATTAGGCATAACATCCTGATTCATCCAAGTATATTCAGGCTCTTTAGAAAAAAGTCGTTTAAAATCATTTTTACTTTTTCGATAATTTTTTTGATAGTCAATTTGATTGGTTAAGCGATGTTGATTAGAACCATAAAGAATATAATCTTTATAAAAGCGAATAGAGTGTAATGTAGAATCAATACTAATAGCGGTAAAGGGACTGCAATCTTTTTGAAACTTGCTAGCATTTACATATTCTCTTTTGATATAAGTTTTAACAGGAATGAGACCAGGCCATAAGAAGAAAGGGTAATGGCATGCTACTATGACATATTTAGAAGAAATTACTCCTTGATTGGTTGTAATTCGAAAAAAATCTTTTTCCTTGGTAATTTCTAATGCGATTACTTGTTCGTAAATAGCTAACTTTTCTTGAATAATTGTTTTTAATGCTTGGATATATTGAAGTGGATGAAAAGTATAAGTATCCTTGGTTACGATACCATATTCTATTGGAAAATGAATCGGTAATTGATGAACAGTTCCACATTTGATATTCCATCCTTCTAAGATTTCTTTTTCTTTATTAATTTTGGAAATTCCTTTTTTTTCTTTGGTAAAAATAAAGGAGTCGCATTGTTGTAAATCACATTCAATTTTTTCTTTTGCGATTATTTTAGTGATGAGATCGATAGCTTCTCGTTGCGCATCAAAATAGAGTTTGCTTGTTCGTTGATCAAAATTTTTTTCCAACTCTTGATAGATAATTCCTTGCAAATAATTGAGTTTGGCTGTTGTTTTACAGGTTACTCCCATTCCTATCAGACCTTTGTCAATTAGCATAACTTTTTGATCGGAGTTTCTCAAAAAATAAGCAGTAGTAATTCCTGTAATCCCACCGCCAATGATTAGAATATCTGTTTTTAAATCTAATTTTTTCTTTTTTGATGTTTGATTTTGATCGTGTTGATCTTTTTCCCAAATAGAATGGTTGTTCATAATATCACCTAATGTTATTATCTGATAATCTGAAAAAAATATACTATTTTGCTCGATTTCAGATAAAAAAGAAATTAAAAAATAGAAAAATAGGATACAAATGAATTTATAATCAAAATCATTGAAGTTTTTATGATTTCGTTTTATAATGATAACAATAGGAGGTAGGATATGAACAAAAGAGGTTTTACACTAGTAGAGTTGTTAGGAGTAATTATTATTTTATCCATTATTATGCTACTTGCAATTCCCAATGTTACATCTGTATTAGAAAAAAATAAGAAGGAAACTTATTTGACTGATGCCAAAAAACTAATTACTCAAGTAGAGTATGAAATTAGTAATAGTAATATAGAAAAACCCACTTCAACAGAAATTTTAAAGATACATTTATCTTATGTGGGTACTAGTGATGTTTCAAAGGATCCAGATGGGAATCCATATGATGTAGATAATTCTTATGTGGTAGTTGTACGTAAAAACGGCTATTTAGAATACTATGTGAATTTAGTAGCCAATGTAGATGGTAAAAATAAAGGAATTCGTTTCCGAAAAAAGGAAGAATTAGATAGTGATCAGAAATTAACTTTAATTGAGAGAGACTTTACAAATCCTACAGATCAAGAAATTAAAACCATTACTGGGGTGTCTGGCGATATTCAAAGTTACTAACATGTGATAATGCTAATGAATGTTTATCTATTTTATAAAAAAGTGTTCAAAATCAAAAATCTTGATTTAATGGATTAGGATAGCATTTGCTTAGACTAAATTTTATTACTATTTCTAAAGATCGATTTTCCTTTGAATTTTTTAGATTTTAATTACATAATTTTACAGTTAGTTAAAAGAGTATATTGTTAATTTAAAAAAAAGATGATATACTTAACCTGTTAATAGAATAGGAGGAGGTTATTATGAAAAAAGTAAGATTAAATAAGAAAGGATTTACACTAATTGAATTGTTGGCTGTTATTGTAATTTTGGGAGTTTTATTAGCTATCGCAATTCCATCGGTAACCAAATATATTAATATTTCTAAAAAGAGTACTTATATTGATAATGTACAAGCTTATGCTTCGACAGCGTTGGATCAAGCAACACTTGGAACTTATAAATTTCCAGTAAATCCTAATGAAGCAACCGTTATTTTTTTCGATAATTTAATTGAACATTTAAATAAGGGAGGAAAAGTATCTCCATATGGTGCTGCATATGTTGCAGATAGTTCTTTTATAGTCATTGCCAATACGAGAACAGCAGAAGATCCACATTATGAAACATATATTGCTGCTATAGATGAAGATGGTTATGGTATTGGAACTATAGCAGGTAATACTCAAACTCCTGGAGCCATTGCTTACGATGGTTTAACAAGTGCAAATATCATTCAAATCTCTAGTGGCGCTGGTATGGCAAAACCTACGGTTGGTGGTACAGTAACAACTGAGGATGGTAACTTTAATGTTACAACAGTTTATTAAAAAAGGTGTTGATAATGAATAAAAAGGCCTTTACTTTAATCGAGTTACTAGCAGTAATCGTTATTTTAGCATTGATTATCGTTATTGCAATCCCTAAAATAAACCAGTATATTACCAATGCTAGAAAAGATAGTTTGATTGCCACCTCAAAAGATTTTATTGATGCTGCCCGCAAAGATGCAATTAGTGAATTGTTTGAATTTCCTGTAGGTACAGGAGATGTTACAATCATTTCATTAGACCGAATTAAATTAGAAAAAGGTGGGAAAAAGACACCTTTTAATGGAGATTGGTTACCAGAATATAGTTATGTAGCTATTCTCAATGTAGGAACCGGTATAGATCCTGATTATGAATACTATATTGCCGTTAGAGACTCAAAAAGATATAATATTGCACTAACAGAAGAAGATGCGCTAGAACGCTCCTCTATTATTAGAAATGATACTTCTAACACTAAAGTGACCATTGATCCAATGTGTGGCTCTAAAGAGGGTGAATACAAGGTTCTTGATAATATTGCAGGTTTAGAAAAATATAAACCGCGTAATGGATGGAATGCCATTGTTTATAGCTCTATAGAGTGCTAAAAATAAGACTCATTACTGAGTCTTTTCATTTGCTTTTTCCTTGATAAGTTGAAGTCCTTATGTTATATTATATAATATGAGGAGTGACAGGAATGATATGGAAAAAGGGATTTACTTTAATTGAATTATTAGCTGTTATTGTGATACTCGGTGTGTTGATCGGTATTGCAGTTCCCCAAGTAACTCAATATATGAATAACTCTAAAAAGAATGCTTTTGTATCTAGTGGAAAGTTTTTTGTAGAATCTGTAAGAAACGATGCCACGAGTGGATTCTATCCTTTGCCAATTGCAAACAATGATGTAACCATTGTAACATTAGACGCTGCCAGTTTAGAAAAATCCCAAGAAAAATCTGCATTTGGCGGAAAATATTTATACAACAAAAGTTATGTAGCTATTGTCAATGTAGGAACCGGTGTAGATCCTGAATATCAATATTATTTTGCGGCTCAAGATTCCAAAAATTATGCCATTCCCTTAACACTAGAAAATCAAATTAGCACAGACAGAATTATTGCTAAGGCAAAAAATAAGATGGAAGTAACGATTCAATCCTTGTGTGGGACAAGAGATGGATTTGTAAAGAGTTATAACACCATTTCAGGATTAGATCATGTGCAACCAGTAGATGAAAATGGTAATAAAATCAATTGGAATGCTACTATTTTTAGCAAGGAGGATTGTAGTGGAAATGGAGAAACAGAATAAACTTTTAATTGGTTCTCATGTATCATTTAATAAAAAGGATCAATTGCTAGCTTCTACACAAGAAGCTATTTCTTATGGCGCTAATACCTTTATGTTTTATACAGGAGCTCCCCAAAATACAGCTAGATCTGCTATTGATGATTTTAAAACAATTGAAGCAATGAATTGGATGAAGGCAAATCAGATAGATATCTCGAAAGTGATTGTTCATGCTCCCTATATTATCAATTTAGCCAATCGTAAAAATTTAGATTTTGGTATTGCCTTTTTGACAGAGGAGTTAGAACGCTGCAGCGAATTAGGAATGAAATATTTAGTGTTACATCCAGGAAGTCATGTTGGTGCAGGGATAGAGGAAGGAATTCGAAGTATTGTCGAAGGCTTGAATGAAGTGTTAAAAAATTATCACGGTAATACTATGATCCTGTTAGAAACTATGGCAGGCAAAGGATCGGAAATAGGCAGCAATTTTTATGAATTAAAACAGATCTTAGATGGTGTTACTTATTCTAATCGCGTAGGAATCTGTATGGATACTTGCCATTTAAATGATGCAGGATATGATTTGACCAATTTTGATCAAGTATTAGAAGAGTTTGATCAAATGATAGGCCTAGATAAAGCCCACTGTATTCATATCAATGACAGTAAAAATATTAGAGGATCTCATAAAGACCGTCATGAAAATATTGGTTTTGGTACCATAGGCTTTGATTCCCTAATCAAAATTATCTATCATGAACAACTAGCCAATATTCCTAAAATTTTAGAAACACCATATATCGAAGGGGATTATCCACCGTATAAGCAAGAAATAGAGATGATTCGAAATAGAGTATTTAACGAAAATATAAGACAGGAAATTATTTCTTTTTATAAGGAAACTACTGTTAATAAGTAGTTTTTTTTGTTGGTATTTGATATACTAAAAATGGTGTATAGCTATGAATAGTGGAATTTTAATTGTAAATAAAGAAAAGAATATGACAAGTCGAGATGTTGTTAATATTGCCTGTAAAAAGTTAAATACTAGACATATTGGTCATACAGGAACATTAGATCCTATCGCGACAGGAGTATTAGTATTAGGAGTAAATGAAGGATGTAAAGTAATTGATCTTTTAACTAGTACTACGAAAATATATCAAGCCGAAGTAATAGTAGGAATGGAAACCGATACTTTAGATATCACCGGTCATATTTTAAAAACATATAATATAGAGAATTTAACCAAAGATATAGTAGAAAAAGCTTTGAGACATTTTAAAGGAAAATATTTGCAAGAAGTACCTAAATATTCCGCTTTACATGTCAATGGCAAGAGATTATATGAATATGCCCGAAATCAAGAGGAGGTCATTCTTCCAAAAAGAGAAGTAGAAATCTTATCAATTGAATTATTAAAAGAACCTATAACAGAAGAAAATTATTATACATTTTCGTTTCGTGCACATGTTAGTAAAGGAACTTATATTAGGAGTTTGATTCGTGACATTGGAAATTACCTAGGTTACCCTTGCACGATGAAAAATTTAGTACGAGAAAAGCAGGGAGATTTTAGCTTAGAGGATTGTATTTCCATAGAAGATATCGATATCACTAAATTGCGAAAAATAGAAGATGCTTTTCCTAATTATGAAAAGATCATAATCAAAAAGGAAGAGGAACAAAAAATAGAAAATGGTGCCATTCTAACATTGGATACCAAAGAGAAATATGCTTTATTATTCAATACTAGGAAAGAATTATTAGCGCTTTATGAAAGATATCAAAAAGATCCTAGTAAAATGAAACCGTATAGGGTTTTTAGGAGGGAAAGTAGTGAAGAAGTTAAGTGAATTATATCCAAATTGTGGATATGAAGATGTTTTAATAAAAGGGATTAAGATCAATTCGAAAGAAGTAATACCCGGAGATATTTTTGTGTGTACGATGGGAGTAACCGCAGATCGCCATGATTTTATGGAAGAAGCTATTCAGAATGGAGCCGCAGCCGTTGTTGTTCAAAAAGATGTAAAATGTTCTGTTCCAATGATCAAAGTAGAAAATACTAATCAAGAATTGCCTCTTTTAGCAAGTAGATTTTATGATCATCCTGAAGAGAAGTTAGATATCATCGGAATTACTGGTACCAATGGTAAAACAACAGTGGCTACTATCATTCAAGATTTAATGGGAAGAGGTATCTGCGGCTATTTAGGAACAAATGGTATAATCTGTGATAAATTTCAAGAATCGATTCGTAATACTACTCCTGATTCCGATAGACTCTATGGTTATTTCAGAAGATTTGTAGATAACGGATGTCGCTATCTTAGTATGGAAACATCTTCTGAAGCTTTTTATCGTCGCCGATTAGATAATTTAAATTTTAAAGTAGGTATTATTACTAATATCACAGAAGATCATCTAAATATTCATAAAACGATTGAGAATTATGTTGCCTGTAAGAAACAATTAGTAGCTCAAGTAAGAGAAGATGGCTATTCAATTTTAAATGTGGACGATAACCATTATGAAGAAGTAAAAGAAGCTGCCAAGGGAACTATTTTGACTTACGGTAAAAAGGAAGCTAGCTTGCAGATTGTAAAAACTATTTTTTCCTTCAACAATACCGCTGTTACTTTAAAATATCAAGATAAACTATATGAGTTTACATCACCATTACTAGGTGAGTTTAATGTTTATAACTTATGTGCTGCTTTTTTAGCCTTATTAGCAATCGGTTATGACATAGAAACGATTATTCAAAAAGTTCCAAACATTGTAGCTCCAAGTGGTAGAGTAGAATTCTTACATTTTGGTCAAGATTACCATATTGTTTTAGACTATGCCCATACTCCGGATGCTTTTTCTAAATTGTTTAATTTACTAGATAAAATAAAAACTGGAAGAATTATCACCATAACCGGAAGTGCTGGCGGCAGAGAAAAAGAAAAGCGTGCTCCTATGGGCAAACTAGTATTAGAAAAATCGGATTATGTGATTTTTACAACCGATGACCCTAGATATGAGAAAGTAGAAGATATTATCAAAGATTTAGTAAGTGAATCGAATCAAACCAACTATGAAATCGTGATCGATCGCAAAGAAGCCATTTATAAGGCTTTTGGAATAGCGAAAGCCAATGATATTATTTTAGTAGCAGGAAAAGGAATTGATAATTATATGGCTATAGAAGATAAATACTTACCATATAGTGATTTAGAAGTGATAAAAGAATATTTTGATCGTTAACATTTTGTTTTTTGAATGCATCGACAAATTTTGACATATCATGTAATAGGTGATGATATGTTAAGAAAAATATTAAAATTATTATGGAAAGACTTTTCTCTTTTTACAGCATCATACTCCAATAATGTATTTCCTGATCCTTTAACGAAAGAAGAAGAGGAATATTATATTGAAGAACATCTAAAAGGCAATAAAGAAGCTAGAAACAAATTGATCGAACACAATCTAAGACTAGTTGCCCATATAGTAAAAAAATATGATTCCAAAATAGAAGATAGTGATGATTTAATTAGTATTGGAACAATTGGATTGATTAAAGGAGTAGATTCTTTTTCCAATAAACACGGTACTAAAATTACTACTTATTGTGCAAGATGTATTGAGAATGAGATTCTTATGTACTTTCGTTCCAACAACAAAAACTTAAAAAATGTATCACTCAATGAGTCGGTAGGTTTTGATAAAGATGGAAATGAAATTACTATCTTAGATATTTTAAAAGCTCCTAAGCCAGATTTTATTGATGAAATTAATAAAAAAGATAATATTAAATTATTAAAAGGTTACTTGCAGGTATTAACAGACCGTGAAAAAGAAATTATTATTAGAAGATATGGATTAAATAACACCAAAGAGCAGACTCAAAAAATGATAGCCAAAGAATTAAAAATTTCACGAAGCTATGTTTCTCGTATCGAAAAACGCGCATTAACGAAAATTTTAAGAGAATTTATGAGAAGCAAAGCAATTAATTGAGTATGTTCTATATATCTGTACAAAAGTGTCTATAAAATAAAAATAGATACTTTTTTTTGGTTAAAAACCTTGGATAGTGGTAGAATAATTTTGTAGAGAATTTTATAAAGTAAGAAGGAGTATTATGAAGGAAGTAAAAAAGAATGAAATCAAAAAAAGAAACATTCGATTGTATCCTAATAGGTTCCTAAAAGAGGATCAAGTCAGAGGACCTGATTTAAAAGATTTGGAATATGAAATTAGAGAAGATATTGGTAAAAAGCGTCATACATCTAAGAACATTTTGATTCAAATTATAATTCTTTTTGTTCTAATTTGTATATTTCTAGGTTTGCATTTAATGATTCCTAAAATAGAATTAAATGGGGAAGAGAAAATAGAAATTTCTTATCATGATACTTATGTTGAGCAAGGAGCCACAGCCAAGTATTTCAACCGAGATTTAACGGATAAAATAGAAATTATGAATCCTGTAAATACTAGTAAAATTGGAACTTACGAAGTAATTTATAAAGTAAATTATAGCTTTTATACCGTAAAAAAGAAAAGAATTGTAGAAGTGGTAGATAAAGAAAAACCAACGATTACACTAGAAGGAGATACGGAAGTGAATATCTGTCCTAATTCTGAATTTAAAGAACTAGGTTATCAAGCTATGGATGAATATGATGGAGATATCACTGAAAAAGTAAAGATCAAGAAAGAAAAAGATCGCTGGATTTATAGTGTAAAAGATTCTTCTGGTAATACTACTTCTATTAGTAGAATACTTCACGAAAGAGATGAAGAAGTTCCAACCATTACTTTAAAAGGTAACCAGACTATGTATTTAGGATTAGAGGAAGATTTTCAGGAACCAGGATATACAGCAACGGATAATTGTAGTGGAGATATAACAGAAAAAGTATCGGTGACAGGTGAAGTAAAATCTGGACAAGAAGGAACCTATATATTAACTTATCAAGTGAGCGATGATAGCGGAAATATCGCAACTGTAGAGAGAAAAGTGACTGTTGCAAAAAAAACAGATCCTAATAGTGGAGAAATAAAAAAAGGAGCTATTTATTTAACTTTTGATGATGGTCCTAGTAATGTGACTACTGGAGCTATTTTAGATATTTTAAAAGAAGAAGGAGTAAAAGCAACCTTTTTTGTAACCAATAATGGCCCAGATTACCTGATTCAAAGAATGTATGATGAAGGACATACAGTAGGTCTTCATACAGCTAGTCATAATTATGCCGAAGTTTATGCTTCTGTAGATAATTATTTTCGTGATTTAAATAGTGTAAGTAATCGGGTAAAAAAACTCACAGGACAAACTAGTAAAATCGTTCGTTTTCCGGGAGGAAGCAGTAATACCATTAGTAAACGATATAGTCAAGGAATCATGACCCAATTATCCCAAGAATTATTTAATCGAGGATATCGATATTATGATTGGAATATTGATTCTGGAGATGCTTATAATGCCAAAACAAAAGAAGCAGTTTACCAAAATGTCACATCTAATTTATCCAAAAACAGAGCCAATATTGTTTTAATGCACGATATTAAAACTTGGACAAGAGATGCTCTTCGTGATATTATTCGCTATGGCAAAGAAAATGATTATACTTTTGAAAGAATTGATATGGATACCCATATGGTAAGACAAAAAATCAACAATTGAAGGATTAAATATGTTAGCATTAGTAGCGATTGATTATAAAGAATTTAAGAAAGAAATTTATTCCCATTATGTAAAGCTTTTTCCCAAAACAGTTTGGTATCTTTCAAGAATTTCAAAATCAACAGTATGGTTCTAAAACGGTTAAGGTATTAAAAACATTTTTTAAAAATTATAAAGGAATCTATGGCGAGGTTGAAAAAATCGGTTTTGGTAAAGATGAAATGGAAAATAAAATACGAGAAAAAAGAGTTCGTTTTTGGAAAAATTTAGGATTTGAATTTTTGGATATAGATTTGAAGATGTTTCATGTGATTTATTCACCATGTATTTTAAAAATAAAAGATATAGAATTAGATTGTGATGAAATTATGAAGTATGCTTTTGAACTTTATGATGCTTTATTAGGAGAAAAAAGAGTTAGAAAGAATTGTATGATTATGAAGGATTCTGGGTTCTTTGTCAAATAGTGTTGGTAGACATTAAATTGATACAAGTAACTACATATATGAGGATGATGAAAATCATCCTTTTATCATGCCTGAAATTAGAAAAACTCTAGCTATAAAGTGATTATAT
>CALVOY010000059.1 GCA_944350415.1 uncultured Bacilli bacterium
TATATAATAAAAGTTTTTAGTCAAGGATCTTCGATGAACTAGGCAAGCCTAGTCCTTGACTAAAATTATTGAAAGACTAAATTTCAGTAGTATATCTTTAAACGCAATTTACTTTTTCAATTGAAAAATACTTACTTTTTTTACGGATATATTTACTTGTATTTAAAAACATGATATCCTAAAGAGGAATAAAACTGGATGGTGGTTGTATGAAAAAAGCAATTTTTATATATAATCCAAATAGTGGTAAAAAAACACACAAAAAGAATAAAATGATTGCTGATTTTCAGAAGATAGAAAAAATTTTTCTTACTTATCAATACGAAGTAACTTTTATCAAAACTCAATATGCTCATCATGCAACTTCTATAGTAGAGGAATTAGAAGCTGTTGATTTGGTTGTTTCTTTAGGTGGTGATGGCACTTTTAATGAAGTGGTAACCGGTAATTTGAAAAGGAAAGATCCTTTGGTGATTGCGCATTTACCATCTGGGACTACCAATGATATTGGAGCAATGTTTGGATTAGGAAAAAATCTTTATAAAAATTTACATCTTTTATTATCAGGTAAAGAAAAGGAAATTGATATATGCTCGATTAATGGGGAGCCTTTTGTATATGTAGCAGGATTTGGCAAATTTATGAATATTCCTTATGATACGAAACGAACATTGAAAAAAAAGATTGGTTATTTAGCTTATCTTGTTAACGCAGCAGAAGACTTTTTTTTCAACCAGACCCCTTTATATGAAATCATTTATGAAGTAGACGGAGAAGTGTATCATGGACTTTATTCCCTTGCTTTAATTTCCAATGCTACCAGAATTGCAGGAATCAATAATTTCTATACAGATGTTACATTAAATGATGGGAAATTTGAAGTATTATTCTGTAATTTAAAGAAAAAGCAAGATATTATTAAAAGTTTAATTTATTTAAAGACAAGCGATATTACTAAAGTGCCAGGTTTTTATTTTCATAAAGCTAGTTGTTTGAAAATTAAATTTCTAGATAAGCTAAAGAATCCTTGGTGTTTGGATGGAGAAAAAATGAATCGGAATGCTCAAGAATATGTAATAGAGATTCGTAAACATATTAAAACATTAGTTCCTAATCATGTGTTACACAAATTATTTATAGGTGATAAGAAATGAAAACGAACTATCAGATAGAGATGGAAAAAATAATAGAAAAAGAAAAACTGCAAAATCGTGTTCCCACATTATTATTACATAGTTGTTGTGCACCATGCTCTAGTTATGTTTTAGAAGCTTTATCTTCTTATTTTAGAATCACTATTTTTTATTATAATCCGAATATTTATCCGGAAGAGGAATATCAAAGAAGAAAAGAAGAAGAAAAGAAATTTATTTTAAAATTTCCAACCAAATATCCTGTATCATTTTTAGATTGTGATTATGATAGCAATTCTTTTTATCAAATTGCCAAGGGATTAGAACATCAACAAGAAGGAGAAAAGCGCTGTTATCTGTGCTATCAATTGCGCCTTGAAAAAACAGCTGAGAAAGCTAAAAAACAGAATTTCGACTACTTTACTACTACTTTATCGATTAGTCCTTATAAAAATAGTGAATGGATTAACGAAATAGGGTTAATGTTAGAAAAAAAGTATCAAATTTCTTATTTAATGGCAGATTTTAAAAAGAAAAATGGATATCAAAGAAGCATTCAATTATCTAATGTTTTTGGATTATATCGACAAGATTATTGTGGGTGTATTTATTCTAAAATAGAGAGAGAGCAATATAAGAAAACAGGTTCTAATGTTTAGATAAGTATCATATAAATATTCTATAATATGTTAGAAAGGATTATAGAATGAAATCGAACATACAAACCATAAAAGGCAAATATCAAATCAGCAATATTTTTCCAATTGCGCCTATTCTTCTTCAAAAGGAGAAAATTTATTTATTTTTTAGTAAACGGGAAGAAGTTTCCTATTCTTTATTTACGGATGGGGATGTAGAACATTGGGATACTTGGATAGACAAAAATCCGGAGACTAGAGATCCTTTTTTAGTACAGTGTCCTACTATCAAACGTTTTGAATTTCATGTTCAAAATGCCAATGTGTTGTTATTAGAAAAAAAATATCATGATTCTATGGTTCGTAATCTTTATATCGATGAAAATCATTTATATAAAGTAATTAATAATCATTTGTATCAGGTATCAATTGGTTCTAGAGAAAATATAAGGATCAAAAAAATAGGAGAGTATTATGCAAATTGAAAGAGTGGTCGTTGGAGATTTACAAGAAAACTGTTATATTATTAGCCAGAATGAGGACTGTTTGCTTGTAGATCCTGGTGCAGAATTTCATAAAATTAAAGATAAGGTAGGAGATAGGAAGGTAGTAGGTGTTTTGTTAACGCATCATCATTTTGACCATGTTGGTGCTATCAAAGAAGTTTTGGAATATTATCAGACAAAGTTATATGATTTTCATATCTTACAAGAAAAAGAATATACTATTGGCCCATTTCAATTTCAGGTGATTTATAATCCAGGGCATAGTAAGGACTCTATTAGTTTCTTTTTTGAGAAAGAGAAAGTGATGTTTGTAGGAGATTTTATCTTTTTAGAGAGTATTGGTAGATGTGATTTAGAAGGTGGAAGTTTTATCGAGATGCAAAAAAGTATAGAAAAATTAAAGAGATATTCTATCGATATTACACTTTATCCAGGTCATGGTGAAAAAACTACTTTAGAACATGAAAAAAGAAACAATTCCTTTTTTTAAGGAATTGTTTTTTTGATTATTTTATGCTACTATTTTGTATAGTAGAAAGAGGTATGAGTATGAGTTTTGATGTTGTATTATTAATTGTGTTAATTGTTGCGGGAGTTTGTTTTTTTAGGAGATTGGATAGCAGTGTTTATTTTATTGCGTCATTAGACATTTTTTTTAGAATTTTAACATTTATTAAAAATAACTTAGGGGTAGCAGAAATTAGTAGTTTTATCGGAAAATATTTTCCTGAAAGTATCCCGGGTGTTATTTATAAATATACAGATGGTGTTGTTAGTACTGTGTTAATGTGGATTTATGTTTTAATGTTTGCAGTGTTCTTATTTTATACAATAAGAATCTTATGGAAGAAAAGATAATAAGAAGATGAGATTATGAATTAGATAATCTCATCTTTTAATTGTTCGTAAATAATTTGATTGACTAATTGTGGTTTTTGTAAATAAGTAAAATGATCAGTATTGTCTATTACTACCAATTCTGATTTAGGAATTAACTTATGCATCGTATTCGCATCTCGTATGGGAGTGGCTTCATCGTTATTTCCCCATATCAATAAAGTTTTGGCATGGATATATTTTAAATATGGTTTTAAATCTTCATTGATAATATTTTTAAAAGTTTGCATCATAGTAGGTGGTAGACTTTTATAGTCATTAGACGCAAATTTAGAAAGTAGAAATTTTTGATATCGTTCTTGATGCTTATTAGGTAAGATCTTTTTTAATTTTTTTAGGAACTTATAAGTATAGGTTCGTATTTTTTTATATAAATTTTGTTTTGGTTTGATTCCAGCGCTATTCATTAAAATAATATTATGAAATGGATAGTGATAATATCCTAATAAGGTGGTAATAATTCTACCTCCAAAGGAATGGCCAATTAAAATAGGATCTGAAATATTTAACTCTTGAATCCAATGATAGATAAGATCACTATAATGGTATATCGTTAAATCTTTTTTAGGAAAAGGGCTATTTCCAAATCCTGGATAATCTATGATATATACAGTAAAGAAATTTTTTAAGAAATCCACCATATAAGTAAATGTTTTTCTTGTATCTCCCCAACCTGGGAGTATGATGATTGTTTTTTTGGAAGTTCCGTATTTTTCATAGTACATTGTAGTATCTTCATATGTAAAATACATGATCATCACCTAATGTAATTTATGCACCAGGAGGCAAAAATGTTATAAAATGAGTCGATGGATTTCAACAAAATAGCTATTCGCAAGTTTATAATTATAGTTTTTTACTATTTTATGTAAAAAATAGTAAAAAAAGATTATAAAAGGCATGATTATGTGATATACTATAATTGTCTAGAGGAATCGGGAATGTCGCATATAAAACCGACTAAAGTGAACGATACGGGAGCTTTGATCAGCAGTTTGTGTTGAATGCCTTTGCAGTTAGCGAAAGGAATCCTAGAAAACTTGCGTAAGGGCACCCACCTGTAAAAATGCAGGTTTTATCGTTTGGCAGGATCGACCCTTTGGACTTTTTATTTTGTATAAAATATTTAGAATATAATCAATAATTAAGAGGTTTGTATGTTTGAAAGATTAGAAAAAATTGTAGGAAATAGTAATTTAGATAAAATAAAAAAAAATACTATTATGGTAATTGGAATTGGTGGGGTAGGTGGTTATGTTGTAGAAGGGCTTGTTAGAAGTGGTATTTCTAATATTATTTTAATTGATCATGATATAGTGGATTTTACAAATAAGAATAGACAAATCATAGCATTAAACTCTACAATAGGTAGGAGAAAAGTGGATGTTATGAGAGATAGAATTTTAGATATTAATGAAAATTGTATAGTAGAAGCTCTTGATATATTTTTAGATGATAAGAATACAGAAGAAATAATACAAAAATATCATCCAAGCTATGTCATAGATGCTTGTGATACGATTTCTACCAAAAAAGAAATTATTACTTCTTGTTTAAAAAATAAGATTCCATTTATTTCTTGTATGGGAACGGGTAATAAATTAGATCCTACTAGATTAAGAATTGATGATATTAGAAAAACTAGTTATGACCCAATTGCGAAAATTTTAAGGAAATGGATTAGTGATGAGAAAATAAATCATAAAATTCCTGTTTTATGGAGCGATGAAATACCAATAAAGACGCATGATCGAACTCCAGGTTCTACTAGTTTTGTTCCAGCAACAGCAGGACTTATAATAGCTAGTTATATTATTAATGACATTATAAAAGCGAGTGTTTGAGTCACTCACTTTTTTCTCTTATAATTTTCGATATAGTCCAATTACCTTCCCTAAAATAGTACAATTAGCTAAAATAATAGGTTCCATATAATCATTTTCTGGTTGAAGTCTAATGTGATCTTTTTCTTTATAAAATGTTTTTACGGTTACTGTATTTTCTTCTGTCATGGCAACAACAGTATCTCCATTATTGGCTGTATTTTGTCTTTGAACGATAATAATATCGCCATCGTAAATTCCCACATTGATCATGGATTCACCGCTAACTTTTAGAGTAAATACTTCTTTTTTATTAGGAATTAACCCGGTTGGTAAGCTAAAAAACTCATCTGGCATTTCGATTGCTTCAATTGGGTTACCAGCTGTAACTTTTCCTAGAAGGGGTACTTCTACTACTTTATCATCATTTTCTAGATATTCATTTGGTACTAATAGTTCAATGGTTCTATTTTTAGAAGAATCCTTTTTTATATAACCTTTTTCCTCTAACTTTTTTAAATGGAAATGCGTTGTTGCAGAAGAGGAAAGATTTAATTTTGCTCCTATTTCTCTTACTGTAGGAGGGTAGCCATTCTTGGCAATGGCTTGTTTAATAACATCTAGTATATCTTTTTGGCGATCTGTCAACTTTTCCATATTATTCTCCTTTATTTATCTAAATGTTAACATAGAAAGTGTCAAATGTCAAACAAATGTTCAAAAAATATTCTGTTTTCTTTGACACGAACACTTGTTTGATATACAATAAAACTATAAAGAGGGAGGAAATATTATGAAGAAAAATATGAAATTTATTTTATTAGTATATTTAGGAGTTGCTTTATTTACTTATGCATTAACTTTAAGAGTGGATCGTTTAGAAGCACAAGAAGATTATCAAAAGCAAAATCAAGCTATGGTGTTACGCACACAATAAAAATAAATAAAAATAGAATGTATTATGATATAATAGTCATAGGTGAAAAAGACATGAAAAAAGTAATTTTAGTAGATGGTAACAATTTATTATTTAGAAGTTATTATGCAACTGCTTACACAGGTAATGTGATGAAAAATTCTAAAGGATTTCCAACCAATGCCATTTATGGTTTTATCAATATGATGAATAAGATTATTTCAGAAGAAAAGCCAGAATATATCATGATAGCATTTGATAAGGGTAAGACTTTTAGGCATGATAAATATCAGTCTTATAAAGACGGACGAAGTGAAACACCGCAAGAATTAAAGGATCAGTTTCCTGTTGCTAAGAAAATTTGTGAAGCGATGGGAATTCATTACTTTGAAATAGATAATTATGAAGCGGATGATATTATCGGAACCTTTGCTAAAGAGGTAAATAAAGATCCTGAGTTTGTAGCAACTATTATTAGTAGCGATAAAGATTTACTGCAATTGATTACAGACGAAGTAGATGTAAAACTTTTAAAACAAACTGGTTTTATTCGCATGAATAAGCAAATATTTAAGGAAACTTATGGTGTAGATCCTATCGGGATGATTGATTTAAAAGCTTTGATGGGAGATGCTAGTGATAATATTCCCGGGGTAAAAGGAATTGGAGAAAAGACAGCAATTTCTCTTCTTAGTAAATATCAAACATTAGATAATTTGTATGCTCACATTGATGAAATTGGTGGAAAAACTAAGGAAAAGCTTTTGGCTGATAAAGAGAATGCCTATATGAGTCAGGATATCGCTACCATTTATTGCGATGTGCCTATTAATACCGATTTAGAAAATATTCATTATCACGGTATGAATGCTTTAGAATATGTAAATTTGTTAGAAGAATTAGAATTTTATTCTTTAATTAAAAAATTAGATATTGATAAAGAAATGTTAGAACAGAATCGTAAAATAGAAATGAGACAGGAAGAAGTCAAAGTAGAAATATTAGAGAATTTATTAGATTTCAAATTAGAAGATGATTATGCTTTATATTTAGAAATCTTAGGAACCAATTATCATAAAGATAAAGTATTGGGAGTAGGAATCTATAATGACAAAGTTAGTGCTTTTATTCCTTTTGATGTATTAAAGAAAAACCCTGATATCCTAAAAACAAATAAAAATATGTTAACTTACGATTTCAAAAAAATATCCTATATTTTTAAAAATAATCATATTTTATTGGACGAATGTGAATATGACTTGATGATTGCTGGCTATTTATTAAATTATAATATTAAAGATGATATTAGTTATCTTGCGCATACGAAAGATTATAATATTGCATTCTATGATGATTTGTTTGGACATGGTGCAAAAATTCATGAACCAGAAATAGATGAAATCGCAAAAGTTTGTATTGAAAAAGCAAGATTTATCTATGAAACGAAAGATATGTTTTTAAATGAATTAAAAGAAGACGGATCTTTAATGTTATTTCACAATATCGAGATGCCATTGGTAGAAGTTTTAACCGATATGGAATTGACAGGTATTAGAGTAAATAGGGAGTATTTAGAAGAAACGGGGAAAAACTTAGAAATAAAAATAGAAGCTTTGGAAAAGGAAATTTATGAGATTGCAGGATGCAAGTTTAATGTTTCATCTCCTAAGCAATTAGGACAAGTTCTTTTTGAAACTTTAGCCATTCCTTACCCTAAAAAAGTAAAAGATAATAATTATTCTACTAGTAAAGAAATTTTAGATAAATTAGTAGGAACCTATCCAATTGTAGATAAAATATTAGAGTATCGAATGCTTACTAAACTACAAAGCAATTATGTAGTAGGTCTAATGAATGAAATTATGGAAGATGGTAAGATTCATACTATTTTTACACAAACATTAACTAGAACGGGAAGACTATCATCGATTAGTCCTAATCTTCAAAATATTCCAATTCGTACAGAAGAAGGTAGATTAATTAGAAAAGCTTTTGTTCCTGAAGAAAATTCTTGTATTTTATCGAGTGACTATTCTCAGATTGAGCTTCGTTTATTTGCGTCATTCGCAAATGCTGAAAATTTAATTGATGCTTTTAAGCATGGGGCTGATATTCATGCTAAAACCGCTTCTGATATTTTTGGAATCCCAATTGAACAGGTTGATAAGGATATGAGAAGAACAGCAAAAGCTGTAAATTTTGGAATTTTATATGGAATTAGTAGTTTTGGACTTTCTGAAGATTTAGGGATTGATATTATTTCAGCCAAAGGGTTTATTGATTCCTATTTAGAAACTTATCCTAGAATTAAGCAGTATATGCAAGAAGTAATTGAAAGTTCCAAAGAAAAAGGCTATGTAAAGACCATTATGAACCGTAAAAGAGTAATTGATGAACTAAATAATAAAAACTATATGATTCGTCAACAGGGAGAAAGAATTGCTTTAAATACTCCTGTTCAAGGAAGTAGTGCTGATATCTTAAAGAAAGCTATGATTGAAATATATCAAGAATTTAAAGACAGAAATTTAAAAAGTAAAATGCTGATTCAAGTACATGATGAACTTGTATTTAATGTATTAAATGATGAATTAGATACTGTAAAAGAAATTGTAGAACGAATCATGGAAAATACTTATCAATTGAATGTGCCACTAAAAGTAGATATTGAAACAGGTTCTAATTGGTATGAAGCAAAATAATAAAATTTAAATCATAATTTGGAGTCCGTTTATTATAAAGATACTGATATTTATAATATCTAGATTGGATGTGTAGTTATGCCAGAAAAGCCAGAAGTGATTACGGTTACCAAGAAATTGGAAAAAAGATTATTAAATAGAAAAATTACAGATTGTAAAGTATATTATGAACCGATTATCGATTACCCTAGTAGTAAGGAATTTATCAGTAAAATCAAAAATCAAACTATGAATTCCTTTTCTACTCGAGGTAAATGGATTGTGATAGAACTAGATAGATACTATTTGTTAGTACATCTTAGAATGGAAGGAAAGTTCTTTTTTCGAGAAAAAAATGCGATCTTGGAAAAGCACCATCATGTTGTATTTACAATAGATAACGAAGAAGAACTTCATTTTCAAGATGTTAGAAAATTTGGAAGAATGAAATTAATACCTAAAGATAAAATCAATGAGATGCCACCATTTACGGAATTAGGATTAGAGCCATGGGATAAAAGTTTAACGCCGGATTATTTAAAAGATAAATTTAAAAATAAGAAAATTCCTATTAAAACGGCTTTGTTAGACCAGTCTATCATTACAGGAATAGGAAATATATATGATGATGAAATTCTCTTTTTATCTCATATTAACCCACTAACCCCAGCTAATCAACTAAATGATAGTGAATTGCAGTTAATTATTAACAATACGGTAATTACTTTAGATAAAGCCATAGCTGAAGGTGGGACAACCATTCGGAATTATACTTCAGAAGAAGGAATAACAGGACTATTCCAGAATCACTTATATGTACATACGAAAGTAGGGGAAGCTTGTCCTAATTGCGGGGAAACGATTATTAAAATAAAAATAAATGGTAGAGGAACTTACTATTGTCCAACATGTCAGAAGGAATAATAATGGATCTTTATGATATGGTTGGTAACATAATTCCATTAGTGGAATTTAACATAGAATTGCGAAAAAACTTAAAAATAAATTGAAAATATAGTGAAAATATGCTAATATGGGAATTGCAAAAAATTAAGGAGTGAAGTATTTATGAAAAAAACAAAAATTATTTGTAGTATTGGACCAGCTACTCAAGAATGGGAGAAGTTTAAAGGATTAGTAGAAGCTGGTATGAATGTTGCAAGAATTAATTTTTCTCATGCAACTATAGAAGAAAGACAATTAGATGAATCATTAATTAAAAGAGCTAATGAAGAATTAGGTGCTAATATTGCTACTTTATATGATACTAAGGGTCCAGATCTTAGAACTTGTTCTTTTGAAAACGATAAGATCGAATTAGTAGCAGGAGCAACGATCCGTATTGTGGAAGAAGAAATTACCGGGACACAAGAAGCTATTTGTTTTAATTACCGTGGTGTTGTAAAAGACTTAAAAGTAGGAATGAGTGTTTTATTAGATGATGGATTCTATAAATTAGTTGTAGAAAGCGTAGATGAAGATGGAGGAGTTACTTGCCGTATCTTAAATGGTGGAGTAATTAAATCTCGCCGTGGTGTATGTATTCCAGGAATTAAGTTAGATGTTCCTTATGTATCAGAAAAAGATAAAGAAGATATTAAATATGCTTGTGATATGGATGGCGATTATTTAGCAATTTCGTTTGTAAATAGTGCAGAAGATATTCGCGAAGTAAGAGAACTTTGCCGTCAATATGGTAAACCTGATATGCCTATCATTTCTAAAGTAGAAACTCAATATGCAATGGATCATCTACAAGAAATAGTAGAGGAATCTGATTATATTATGGTAGCTCGTGGTGATTTGGGTGTAGAAACTGGTCTTGAGAATTTACCGCTTTATCAACAAATGATGATTGATGCTTGTCATGATAGTGGAACTGGTGTTATTATGGCTACACAAATGATGACTAGTATGAAACATAATATCCGTCCAACCAATGCGGAAGTTACGGATGTATCCAATGCGATTTTAGCAGGATGTGATGCTATTATGACTAGTGATGAAACTACAATTGGAGAATATCCAGTAGAAACGATTCGTATGATGTCTGCAATCTGTCATAATGTAGAACAAATTGCAAAATACAATTTAAGTGAGTATAAATTAAAAGGATCTGCTATTCATAATACAATAGCTGAATGTGCTGTTAGATCTACGCAAACTCTGCCAGTAAAAGCAGTAGTAGTATCTACTTTAACAGGTAAGACAGCTCTTGATATTTCTTCACTACGTCCTAATGCTTTCATCGTAGCAGCAGTAACCAGTGAAAAAGTAGCACGCAAACTTGCCTTAAAATGGGGTGTATATCCAAAAATAGTACCTATTTATGAAGATACTGATGATATTGTTCAAGATGGAATCGAAGCAGCAAAAGAAGTAATGAAACTACAATCAGGTGATATCATAACGGTAGTAGGAGGATTCCCACAGAATGCTCATACTAATTTCATGAAAATTGAGGAAATTCAATAGTTACAAACCTTTCTTTTTATTAGATGATAGAAAGATTTATAAAACATATACAAAAGCAATCACTTTATTCAAAATAGATTGCTTTTTTCTTTATTTTGTGATATCATTTAAGTCACGCTGTAAAAAAAGGAGGGGATAATATGAAATCAATCGGTATAGCTCAAATTCAACTATCAAATCCTATGTTAGCGTCTTATGTCAAAACGATTCACACATGGGATGAAGAGGGGAAATTTCAAATTGCAAAAGATGCTCAAACGAGTTCATTCTATGCTATTTATTTAGAGGATAAATTTTTAGGTGCATCTACTATGCAGTTTAATTCAGTAACATCAAATGTTGACATTTCAATGATCAATGGTAGCATTCAAAATTATGATAGAATTCAAGAAGAATCTACCAAGAGATTAACAGATATTGCTTTGTCACAGTACGGTGTTAAGACAGTAAAGATTAAGCAAATTGGTAAAGCACAATAAAAAAAACAAGAGATTTTCCTATTTTAGAATTCTCTTGTTTTTATTTTATTAGAATATTCAGCCTGGATTAAGCTGTTTTTTTCTTTCTCGTTTAAGATGGAAGCATAAACACCTGTGATGACTTGTTCGTATTGTAACATATCATTTTTTCCTTTGGAAAAAGTAGTAATGATAGGAATATTTACTTCTTTTTTTATCTTATTTAAGTAAGCCTGTCCTTTTTGATTGAATCCTAAAATTCTAATATATTCTATCTCTCTCCATCTCTGAGCCTTTTCTTTGGTAAAATTACATAAAATATGTATTAGCATGCGATTTATTTTATTATAGGTGTAACGTTTGGTTTTTATTTTTTGAACCAATTCTTCCCAGGAGTTTGCTTCTTTAATATATTTTTTAATTCGATTTTCAATTCCTTCATCTACTGTTTGAAAGATACTTAAATCATCTGCTGTAATAATTTTATATTTTAGAAAAGGAAAATAATCATTTTGAAAGTAGACCCTTGATTTTATTTTTTCAGCTACTTCATTTGGAACATATTCTTGAATATCGATTTTTTGTAAAATAGCATTTCTAATGCTAGTTGCGCTCGATATAGGATGTAAATCATTGCTATGATAATCATTGGTTCTTTGAATGGTAATTGGAACTATTTCTGCTTTCTGTTTTATGATTTCTTTGATATAGCTAAATCCTAACAAATCATTAGGGGTTGTAATGCCTTCTCCATATATCTCTTCTAAGGCTTTATTTAAAGCTGTGGGATAATTATATCCTTTTGCTAGATAGCTTTTTATTTGATTTTGATATTTATCCTCTGCTAAAGTAATCTTTGCTTGCTGAATTAATTTTTCACTGTTATTACTTTCGCTTCCAAATAATAGGAATTCTACTTTTAATGCTTTTAATATGGAAATAGCTCCGTGTGCAAAAATATCCGCACTTTGGGTAGCAAAAGCAAAAGGAAGTTCTATTACCAAATCAATTCCATACTTTAAAGCAATTTCGGTTTTGTCCCACTTGTCTATAACACTAGGGATTCCTCTTTGAGTAAAATTTCCTGACATTACTAAAATAACCAAAGAATCGGGGAATTTCTCTTTTACAGCTTTTAAATGATAAAGATGACCATTATGAAAAGGATTATATTCACAGATAATACCGATTGTATTCATACTTATCCCTCTTTTCGTAGTTATTGTAGCATAAAAACTCAGAAAAAACCATTTGACTTTAATTTTTGATTTTGATATTATTGAAAATACTTGAAAGGAAGATTTATATATGTTTTTCAAAGAAAAATCATTAGATTTTGAAAATAGTAAGGATTTTGCAATTTATGTTAATCCTAATTTTATTTTATATTTAGCATGACAGGGCTTACAACTAAGACAACCATATTTTATAAATTTGAATGAGTTTTTATTGTTGGAGGCTAAACCATCCTTGGCAATTACAGATGATTGCTTTGAAGCGCTATTATTGAGTAAAAAAAATCAATGTGAAGTTTATTTTATTAATAATCATAGCAATGATTGCTTGGATTTTTCACCTAGTTATGAGGTGGAACTTCATAAAGCGCCACAAAAACTACAAAAACTGCTCACTTGAAAAGGTAAATGCAACTTTGAAAGGTTAAATGCAATAGATTGAGTGATTTGTTGATAACAAACAAGGAATAACCTTGTTTGTTTGACTATTGTACTCTGGTAAAAAAATGCAAGGGT
>CALVOY010000060.1 GCA_944350415.1 uncultured Bacilli bacterium
TCCGATTGAAATGGTATTAGAATTTGAGGAAGAAGATGCAATGTATGGTCTACCTATTTCTACGCCACCTTATACCATTTGTCCAAAGTGTAAATACGATAAGGGAGATCCACAAGACTATAAATCAAAAAGAGGTTTTCATCACATTTATAAAAAATAAAGATTTTATAATTAAAGTTTTTTTAGCTTATTTTTGACGTGGGGTAAAATCCACACCCTTACTGTTCTTTATAAGGAGAAAATTCCTTATAAATAAAAAAAGTAAGTATTTCTACTCACTTAAATTATGATACACATCTTGCACATCATCAATTTCTTCTAAAGCATCAATCAAATGATATATTTTTTCTTTCGTTTCTTCATCACTTATCTCAATTTGATTAGAAGCTACATAAGTAATTTCACTAGTTAAAAAGTTAGAAATTCCCATTTGCTCCATTGCTTCCTTAACAGCCAAAAAGCAGTCTGGTGTTGTATATACTTCATAAGTATCTTCATTGACAACAAAATCATCCGCTCCATGATCCAAAACTGTCATCATGAGATCATCTTCATTCACGGTCTTTTCTACCACAATAACTCCACGTCTTTCAAACAAATAACTTACACTACCATCTGTCCCTAAATTACCACCTTTTTTAGTAAAAGCAGTACGAACCAACATAGCAGTACGATTTCTATTATCTGTTAGACAATCTACCATAAAAGCAATACCTGCTGGACCATATCCTTCATATCGAACATTTTCATAATCTTCGCCACCAGCTGCACCAACTGCTTTATCAATCGCTTTTTGAATATTATCTTTGGGCATATTTTGACTACGGCATTTCTCGATTACCATTCTTAAAGAAGGGTTCGAATCAGGATCCCCATTCGTACCTTTAGCCGCCACATAAATTTCCTTAGCTAATTTTTGAAACACTTTACCACGCTCTGCATCAATTAACCCTTTTTTACGATGAATCGTTGCCCACTTTGAATGTCCACTCATAATAAATACTCCTTTCTTTTCCTCTTTTCATACCGCTATTATAGTATCATACAAATCTAAAAAAGAAAATAGATTTCTCTGTCTCACGATCCAAAATACTGCAAAATAACAGGAGCTAAAATCAGTAATAATACCAAAGGAATCAATAGAAAAACAGAAACAACACTTATTTTAATTGGAATCTGATTGATTTGGGTCTTTAAATCCATAACTCTTTTACTTTGGATAAAATCTATTTGCTTTCTTAAAGTACTAACAATATCCCCACCAGAACGATATGCTTCTACGAGATTTAAAATGACATTTTGCACCGCATCAGAGGGAATCCTCTTCCTCAAATCAATAAAAGCATCGTGAAAACTTTTACCATATTCCATTTCTCGAACAGAATTGGCAATTTCACTAGAGAGCTCACTATGAATATGCTCTGTTGTTAGTTTGAAACTTTGAATCAAATTTTTTCCTGATTCCAAAGATAGAGTAAATACCTCAAAAAAAGCAATGGCTTCTTTTTCTAGTTTTCTCGCTCTTTTAGAAAGACGATAATCAAATACATAGTAGGTAAAAATGCAAACGAAGAAAAAAGTAATCAAAAGAGCTACTATATAATTCCAATTCGTAACAATAGAAAACAAAACAAACAACAATATACTAAACAACAATCTAGTATTCAAAAAAGAAAATACAACGGTATCGATATCTTGATAACCTAGTAACTTAGCTTTCTTTTGATACTTACAAATCGTTTCATAACGATATAATTTTCTAGCCAATCGATGATCCATTTGCTTCATAACAGTACCTCTTTTCTTAATACTTTTCGATCTTCATAATATTTCGAATGATAATGATATACAGAAAATATATACATAAAATAATACCAAATAATAATATTCCTAAAACACTTTCGAAGAAAAGACTAAAATAAGTAGGATCCACAATTCCAATCAAACCCCATAATAATATCGGTAATAGAAGGAGTAAGTAAAAAACTAACTGACTACTAGAAACAGTTGCTTTCAATTCCATATCTAGTCTTTTTCTTGTATAAAAACTTTTCTCAATAGAAGAAAACATTCTCATAATATTGCCACCCGTTTTATCACAAATGGAAAGTGCAGCAGTAATATACTGAATCTCTTCTAACCCTATTCTTTCCTGAAAACGAGTAAAAGCGACTTGAAAACTTAGTCCGTGAAGCATGTCTTGATGCATTTTATGAAACTCTTGAGATAGTGGTCCATCCAATTCTTCAGCAACTAACTGTATAGCTTGAATCATGCTCTTACCAGATTGAAAAGAATGATTCATAAGCGAAATAGCCTTCAACAAATCAGCTTGTATTTGTTTTTTTAAGAATTGCTTTTTTAAATAGGAAACCAGATTAGGAAAATGCCAACCAGCTACCAATACTATCAAAAAGAACCAAATCGAAAAAGAAAATCCTTTCAACACCATAAAGATAAGATAAATAATAAGAAAACCGAAGCTGCTTACGATTTTTTGTATAAAAAATGTACATCGAGACCTAACCGCTTCTTCTTTGTATTTAGAAAAAGAAACCCATTGACCTATATGTATTTTTTGGATTTTATTTTCTAAACTTTCTAGCTTTTTTTGATACCAATTCTCCATTTGGTCTGCTATAGATATACAATCTAAACTTTCATTAGAGACTAAATGATTTTCAATTCTTTTTTGTAATCGAATAGAACGAAGAGTAAAATAAAGCCAAAGTATAGTCGCAACAATAAAAACTACTAAAATAATAAAAAATATGAGTTGTTCCCTTTCTAACATTTACTTCACCAGCTTTCTAATTGTTTTCCTTCTTCTTTTTAGCAGAATCCTTTTTTACTGATTTTTTGGAAGATGAAAGAGACTCGAAAATATCATCCACCGAAGTAACACCTTTTTGTTTGATTTTAGAATATACTTTTGGTACATAATTATATAATACGAATTCACCATTTACATCATTATTTGGATGAACTCCTTGTTGACGAAAGGCAAAAATACTTTGTAAAAATATATCATCTTCTTTAAACCCTACCACTTCACTAATGTTAGTAACCTTTCTTCTTCCATCACTTAAGCGCTCTATTTCGACCACAATGTCTACAGCACTCTCAATATATTCACGAATAGCCCGAATTGGAATTTCCATTCCACTCATTAAAACCATAGTTTCAATACGATGCATTGCATCTAAAGGACCATTTGCATGTAAAGTAGTTAGACTTCCTTCATGCCCTGTATTCATAGCTTGCAACATGTCTAGTGCCTCTTCACCACGAACTTCTCCCACAATAATACGATCCGGTCTCATACGCAAAGAATTACGAACCAAATCACGAATGGTAACTTCTTTGCCATTATGATAATTGGATTCTCTAGTCTCTAACGAAATGACATGTTCCTGAAGTAAAGAAAGTTCCGCAGCATCTTCAATAGTAATAATTCGCTCGTGATTATCAATAAAACTAGAAAGAACATTTAATAGAGTGGTTTTACCACTTCCCGTTCCACCACAAACCACAATGTTTAATTTGGCCTTTACACATGCCTCTAAAAAGCGAGCCATATAAGGAGTCATGGTACCATTCGCAATCATGTCATCTATATTATCCATATCTTTTTTAAATTTGCGAATCGTTAAAATCGGACCATTTACACTAAGTGGTGGAATAATAGCATTCAATCTACTTCCATCTTCTAGTCTAGCATCTACCATAGGATGAGAAGCATCAATTGTTTTACCAAGTGGTTGAACCATTCTTTCAATTGTTCTTAGAATATGATCATAATTAATAAAAGAAATTGTATCATCTTTTTGAATTTTTCCATCCATCTCTACATAAATATCATTAGGACCATTCACCATAATTTCTGTTACATTCTTATCTCCTAATAATTCTGTAATGGGTCCATAACCATAAATTTCATTCTCAATTAAATTATAAATATGCCCTCTTTCTAATGTAGATAAATCGTATCCTTCTAATTCTCGGTCAATTTCTTCATCCATCCATCTTTTGGCATTATCATAATCTAGCATTGGATGATCTAATAAGTTTTGAATAATCTTACTTCTTAGTTTATCCAATAACTCTTTATCTTTGAAAACATCATAATCAGGAATAAAAGAAATATTCTTTTTTTCTTTTTCTAATTCAAATTCTTCTATTAAAGTTCTTTTTGTCATACTATCACCTACATTTCTATCAAATCTTGAGCCATTTTTTCTAGCTTACGAAGATCATTTTTATCTTTAAATGTTAAACTCTTATTTAATGTGAATATTTCCCCTTCTATCAAAAAACTAGTAATATTTTTAATGTATAAAGAACGATCTAAACTATAATCAATATTCTTCCCAATCATACTTCTAATGTCATACTTAGAAAAATAATTTAATCCGACATCTCGAGAATTATTCAATATTACTTTCAGATTATTGACACCACTATCATTCATAACCTCCATAAAAGCTTTCGTATTCTTCATATCCATTAGATCGTTTGTCATCACATATAAAATCATATCTGCTTGATCTAAAAGTATCACATTTTCTTTGGTTAAACCATGCATCGTGTCTATTAAAATAATGTCATAATAATTTTTTACTTGTTTTAAAAATAAAGAAATGTAACTAATGTCTATTTTTAATGCTTGTCTAGGATCTTTACAAGCTGCTACTACATCGATATTCTTGTGATAAGGAGTAATATAATCTTCATAACTATGATAACGATTATTTGCCAAATCATCAGAAATATGAAAAATATTCTTTTGGGGCTTTAAATCTAAATTTAAAGCCAGCGCTCCTCCCATAAAATCACAATCTACCAATAATACTTTTAGATTCATCTTCGCGAAAATACCTGCAAGATTAGTTAAAAATATAGTTTTTCCTACTCCTCCTTTGGAAGAAGTAATGGTAATTATCTTACTCTTTTTTCTTTCCATTCCTATCCCTCTATTCCATACACGAAACTTTTACTTTTATTTCATATGTTTTTTTTCTTATCCACTCAGAAACAATACCACTCTGTTCTTTCATTAATAAAATCTCGACTTCTTTCTGATCATCAGAAAACACAACTTGAAATTCTTGAATATTCCTGTCATTTTCCAAAGCTAGTTGTTGAAGACTATCTAAATCTTTATGGGTATCCAGCGCATATCGGCAAACAATACTAGCAGTATTTTTTAAAGATCTCTCCTGATACAATAAATAACACTTTTCAACAACATATCCCATTATCACACATAAAAAAGGAAGCAACATGACAAATATTACTAAAGTCTGACCCTTATTGTTCAAAAGGAATCACCCTCTTTACTTCTAATAAATAATCTTTTTGAATAGGGCTAATCAATGATATCTTTTCACTAGCTTTTATGGTTACAAAGGAAGTGGTAGTATTTTCTGAAATATTAATCTCTAAGCCTTCTTTCTTAAATAAAGTTTCTAATTCTTTTATAGAGGCTTGTTGTTGCTGCCAAACATAGAGAATATCTACTACCTTATTTTCTAATTCACTCTTTTTCATCAAAATAAGACCTACATTTATCATTCCTAATAAAAGTAAAACGATAATTGGTAAAATAAAAATAAACTCTACCAACGCTTGTCCTTTATGATTTTTACTCACAGATACCACCCCTATTATATTCAATAGTATAGCATAAGTTGGCATAAAAAAAAAGAGTGAAACCTCAATTACTACTCTTCTAAAACACTATCATAATTATCCTTACAACTACCATCACCTGGTTTTTCACCCTCAACATATTCAAGGTCTGCTACATTACATGATGCCTTGGTAATTGCATCTTTTAAATAGCCACCAAAATATTTTATCAAACTAATAATAATAATAGACATTAAAGCAATGATTAAAATATACTCTACCAGTGCTTGCCCTTTAGAATTTCTCATAGTATCACCTACTATTAAAAGTTTAGAATAAAATAGCATATTTGTCAAACCCATTTCCTTTTGTTATACTAATAATGGTGATAATATGTACCTATTATACAATAAAAAAAAACTAGAAATAGAAGATTGTACTACTTTTGGAAGTCGCCTCAAAGGATTTATGTTACAAAAAAAGCCTATTGAAAAAGGAAAAAGATTTCCAAAATGCAATAGTATTCATACCTTTTTTATGTTTCAACAGATAGATGTAATTATGACTGATAAAAATAATAGAATTATAAAAATATATCCCCATTTAAAAAAAAGAAGAATAATTCTTCCTAAAAAAAATATTTATTATACTTACGAATTACCAATCAATACTTGTCAACATTATCAACTTGGCGATTATTTAAAAATAGAATCATAAAGCAATCAATGAATATACTAATGATTATAATAAGATAGAATTAATAAGGTAAAATGAAAAGGACTGTCACCCGTAGGTTACAGGTTCAATCCTCTAATTAGAAATTATTTATAAATGAATTAAACAAGTAGAGATACTATCAATATCATGAAGATGATAACAATTAATATAGCTAACATAATCTTAGAAAAAAGCAATAGAAATCTTTTCCCAAAACTCTTCTCATTTTCTAAAGAATAGTAATATTTACCCTTATATTTTCTGATAATTTGTTGTTGCTTTAAGTTGTTAAACAGTAATTTAAGATCACTATTATCAAGTTCATTGAAAATACTTTCTTTTGAAGTAGCAGAAGCTTTATCTAATGCATTTAATTTGATAAATGCATTTTTTATGATTTCCTGTTGTTCTTGATTGGCAGGGTTATTAACATTCCATTTAATTTCTTGGGTTTCCCCTTCATAAATCTGTTTTCTAATATTATTAACTACTCCACTAATTCCTAAAAAAGTAAAGAATAAAGAAATCATATAGTCCTTCATAATAGCACTAAAAAACTCATCATATTCGTACAATATTTTTAAGTTTTCAATATTAACAGGAATACCCTCATTTGCCATTAAAAGGAATGGAATGATTAACAAAGTAGAAACTGTTACACAAACAAGTGAAACTACCACAATAATAGCAGGGAGTTTCTCATTAATTTTTCCTTTCATAAATTGGTAGCCTTTTAAAGCACCTACTGCTATGATAATAGCTAACACAGAAAAGATCATTTCTCCATATACATACATTAAAATCCAAGGAATCGAAGCTACTAATCCTCCGATTAATGCCCCAATAATTCCTGATATATAATTCTTATTTTCTTCCATTATTTCACCTCTATAAATTTTTAATTTCGATATTCAAATTCAAAATCTAATATCCTAACAATATCCCCTTCTTGAGCTCCGAGTTCTTCTAGTTTATCATCAACACCCATTTTACGAAGACGACGCGTAAATCTTAAGATTCCTTCTTCTGTAGTAAATTTTGTCATTCTAAATAGTTTTTCCAATTCTTCACCGGATAGTACCCAAGTTCCATTATCTTCTCTAGTAATTGTATATGGTTCCTCTTTTTTAAATTTATATAGAACATGACCTTCCAATTGATCTTCTTCAAACAACGGTGTCTCTTCTGTTTTTTCTATTAAGTCACCGAGCGCTACCAAAACTTCTTCTAAACCCTCATGATTCATAGCACTAATTTCATATATTGGACTATTTATTTTTTTCTTAAAGCTTTCTAGATTTTCATGAGCTGTTTCTATGTCCATTTTATTTGCAATAATAATCTGCGGTTTTTCTATTAATTTCTTACTAAATTTTTCTAGTTCTTGATTAATTGTTACATAATCATCATAAGGATCTCTGCCTTCAAAGCCAGACATATCAACAACATGGGCAATCACTCTCGTTCTTTCAATATGTCTCAAGAAACGATCTCCTAAACCTTCTCCTTCAGAAGCACCTTCAATAAGCCCTGGCAAATCAGCCATTACGAAACTTCTACCTAATTTATCCTTACATACACCAAGATTAGGAGTTAATGTGGTGAAATGATAAGCAGCAATTTTGGGTTTTGCCTTGGATACCTGCGAAATCAAGGTGCTTTTTCCAACACTAGGAAGTCCAACCAATCCAACATCTGCTAGCATTTTAAGTTCTACTTTTAAATATTTTACCTCTCCAGGTTCTCCATTTTCACTAAAATTTGGTGCTGGATTGCTAGGAGTTTTAAAAGCAGTATTTCCGCGACCACCTCTACCACCATAAGCAACAACTACTTCATCATTCTTATTTTTCAAATCTGCTAAAATCAGATTGGTATCCATATCTGTAATTACGGTTCCTTGAGGAACACGAATGATTACATCTTCACTATTTTTACCATTACAGTTTTTACCAGTACCATTCTCTCCCTTTTTTCCTTTGATAATGCGATTGTATCTAAGATCAAGTAATGTATGTAATCCTTCATCTACTTTGAAAATAATATTGCTTCCTCTCCCACCATTCCCACCAAAGGGTCCTCCCATTGGAACATATTTTTCTCGTCTAAAAGCAGTACAGCCATCACCACCATTTCCAGCATGTACTTCAATTTGAACCTCATCTATAAACATAAGTATCCCCTCCTTATCTTTGCATAAAACAACTAATAAAGAAATAGCACCCAATCTATCTTAGATTAAGTGCTCAACCTATTTTAAAGCTAATACTCAAATAACTAAAAACAAGTACTATCTTTTGCATAAAAAAGCCTTCATCTATATACAATATATCATAAATTAATTAGTAATACAATTATTTTTAATAGTTTTATGAAAAGTAATAACAATAGTGAAAAGAATTTCTAAAAATTAAAAAATAGCCAACGCATAGTGCGATGACTACATAAATCATTATTCATATACTTAAACTACACATAGTACTTATCAATTCATCTATAATTTCATTGATTATTGCCCATGTTCATATTACGAATCATAATTAATTTGTTCACAATATTCTTCACATTTACTTCATTAAATGGTTTTTGTAGCATATCTACAATTGGATATTGATATGCTCTTTGTACATTTGCCTGAGTACCTTCTCCAGTAATAATCGCTACTGGAATTCTAGCAAACAAATTGGCTTGTTTAAAATAATCTAATACTTGAAATCCATCTACATTTGGCATATTTAAATCAAGTAACATACCCACAATCTTATCATCTACATTAGAACGAATAATGTCCAATGCTTCTTTACCATCATTGGCAATTAAAACATCATATTCATCATGAAAGATTTTATATACAAAATTTCTGACTACATTGGAATCATCCACAACCAAAATAGTTTTATCTTTAATAACTAGAGGTTGCACAGTAGTAGCATTCGCACTACCACTAGTAATGCCCAAATATTGTTTAACCAAAGCCACAATACGATTAGCCTCTGCCATTAATTCTTCAAAATGGTCCGTTACATAATACATGTTATTCGCTTTACTTTCCATCTCATGATTGTAAGCAAGTTCTGCTAATTTTTCAAATCCAAAGTATTTAGCATCACTTTTTAAAGAATGAACCAAAATAGCATAATTAGCCATATCGGCAATCTCTTTATAAGATTTAATTTTAGTCAACTTTCCTTCTATTTCATTTAAGAAATCATGAAGCGTATCATTATAAGTTTCCATATCCCCAAATAATTCTAAACTTTTCTGAATATTTACTCCATTACTAATCAATAAATTTACATCTTTCATTAAACACACCCTCTTTTATTATAAATCAAGTATATCATAAAACATCATCTTGTTGCAAAAATTTTACTAAAACTCTGTATAATTCTGTCTTATCAATCGGTTTCGCTAAATAGTCATGAAATCCTTCTTGTAAATATTTTTCTTTCATCCCAGAGATAGCATTTGCTGTTAAAGCAATGGTTGGAGTATGATACCCTGGAAGTTGTTGTAATTGATGATAAGTTTCTACTCCACTCATTTTTGGCATCATATCATCCATTAAAATCAAATCATAGTGATTTCCAGCTTTAATTTTTTCAATACACTCAAACCCACTATCTACCGCTTCAATTTGACAACGATAGTCTTTTAATAAACGAGTTGCCACCTTGAGATTAATTCTATTATCATCTACAATTAAAATCTTCTTATCCGATAAATCAATAGCTTCTATATTTGAAACTTTCGTAGGTTCCAAAACTTTAGTTGGATTTTCTACAATCTTTTGATCAAGCGCAATTGTAAATTTAGAGCCTTGTCCATAAACACTTTGTACTACGATTTGTCCATCCATTAATTCCAATAATTTTTTGGTAATGGCAAGTCCTAGACCAGTTCCCTCAATGGTATTATTTTTTTCAATATCTAATCGCTCAAACTTAGTAAATAATTTATCGATACTTTCTTTTTTGATTCCAATTCCTGAATCCTCTACTGAAATAATCAATCGGCAAATACCATCTTTTTGAATAGAACTCACTTTAAATTCGATCCAACCTTCTTTCGTATATTTAACAGCATTGGTTAACAAGTTTAAGATAACTTGCTTTACACGAACTTTATCTCCATATAAGTATGGTGGAATTGATGGATCAAATGAATATCGAAATTCTAAAGGCTTTTCCCCTAATCTTGCTTTCGTTAACGCCACCAATTCTTCTAATACTGTATTAAAATTATATTCAGTATCTACAATTTCTAACTTATTTGCTTCAATCTTAGAAATATCCAAAATACCATTCACAATCTCTAACAGTGTTTCACTAGCCATCATAATATCTTTTACTTCTTCTTTAGCTTGAAGTGGTAAATCTTCTTCTGATAAGGCTTGACTAAACCCAACGATTGCATTCAATGGAGATCTAATTTCATGAGACATATTGCTTAAGAAATCACTCTTAGCATTGTTTGCATGTTCTGCCTGATCCTTAGCTATATTTAATTCATTGATTAATTTTAAATCAGGGTTTTCGATCGTAAAATAAGTCAACACTGTAATAAAAGCAGCAGCAGATGTCACAAGTAATATTTCAGGAAAAGCAGCTTGAATAGCAGCACTTACACCAGCTAATACTACAAAAGCAAAAGCAGGTAAATACTTTTTGTCTTTTATTTCTTTCAAGTTCGAAAGCATTATTACAAACCAAAAGATCAAACAAACTCCCGTTATGGAATAACTAAATATAGCACTCGGACCATAAGTATACATTAAATTTTTATCACTATATATATATAATGGAAATACTAATATCATTAAGCTAGATATTAAATAGATTGACATCAAAAGCCAAAATATAATTTTAAAATATTTTGCGTCAGATGGTTCCATTTCTCCATATTCATTACTTTTGTTTCTCCTAGAAGATATAACAAAAATGTAATAAGTAAACAAAAATACCCAGCCTACTATGCCAACTAAATATAATTTGCACAAAAGATTAGCAAAAGGATGATTTACATCCACAATAGCTAAATATACACTAGCCATATCAAGAATCAAAGCAATAAAAGTTACATATATTAAACCAAGATATATTTTATTTTCCAGTGTTTTTCTTTTCTTTTTACTAAAATAGATAATGGTTATTAAGCTAACATAAAATAAACTAGCTATTTGAAAAAACAAACTACTCATCTTAGTACACTCCTTTACTATACTGTTCCATTATAACATATAATTTTCAAAAAAACATTATGTTGATAATTTTTACTCATAAATCTTATAGTTCTCAAAATGTTAAAATTAGATTTTCTAAAATTACAAAAAAGCTCTAGTAAAAAACTAGAGTTTTTTGGCAGTAAAAATAAGTTAAATTAACTTTGCTTTTATCGCTTCATGTATTTCTTATTCTTAATCACAAATTCTTGCCCACATTTCAAACCATAAGTCGAAGCCACATCAGGAATAAGAGAATATATATCGTCTATATGAATTTTACCGGCCTTACAAAGTTTTTCTATTCCATCAATTATGTGTGCTCCATCGATCAAAGATTTATTATATAAATCCATAAATGATTCATTTGATTGAATAGAAGCATACATAGGATGTAACCATAAACTATGTTCCTCATTTAAGTACGGTTTTGCCTCGTTAGAATTTCTATGATAAGAAAATGAACTTGTTCCTTTTAGGAATGGATCTACTGCATCAAAAATCACTTTTTTTATTCCATATCTATCAAACTTGAAAGTTTTCATAAATAAAGACATTTGATGAATAGATATCCCAATTTTATTTCCACCCAATGAAATTCCATATACATTTTCCAAACTTTCATTTAATGTACTTATCAGACCAGACGAAATAGGTCTATTAAATTCAAAATCCTTATAAACAGGATATTTTTTAGGATCAACTGATTCCGTTTCTTTCATCATATAAATATCTATCAAATTTTCAACGATTCCATGTTGCCAAGTTTTATTATGAGGATCACGAACATGATCACCAGAATAATAAATTATAAAGGGATGGATATTAGCATCTAAAATATGATGCATAATATATCCAGGGCCTATAAATAATCTTGTTTGTTCCTCTTCGATAGCACCATTATTTTCAGCAGTTTTTAAAAAAGTATAAACAAATTCCTGAAATTTGTGTTCTTGTAATAATACTGAGTCACTAATGTTTTTATCTAATTTTTTTTGATTCCATATTTTATAGAAATCATAATATATTAAAAAATCATGTCCTTGAGCAAAAATATGATAATCATCATAATTTTTGAATCCTGACAAAGTATCCGCATTTAATTTTTGCTTTAATTGACGATAAAAAATATCGTGTGTTTTAGGTCCCGGCATTTTATCTCTCCTATTCTTCTAGCATTCCATAATTTTTAAAGTGTTTTAATTTTTTGTGGATAATCTTTGGTCATTCCTTCATAAATTATAGAATCTTTTAAAATGCAATAAAAATCAAATGGTCTAATATTACAAGGCTTTTTATTACCAAAAAGATTCACCCCTGCTTCCTGCAAAACAGTGGAAACCCATTCTGAACAAAAATAATGATCTTTTACAGCAATTCCACTTCCACGCAAAAGCATTGATATCAATCCGATAAAATTAAATCCCAATTCATCACATCTAGCCCAATAGTCATCCATAATTCTACCGATATCATCATATTGTTGCTGTGTGACATCAAGCTGCATAACGGCAATTTTACTTTTATCTGGTTTCAAAGCAAACATACCTTGTTGAATATCTTCTTTTATAATCCCAGAATTAAATGGGTTATTTATCTCTTTTCTAGCAAAAGACATCATGTTATGTAAAGTATTATCACGAGATAATGAAACATGTGAATATTCATCTCCGGCATATCTGTTCCAAAATTTCATTTCAGCCCTTAATTTAATCATTTTACCAGGAACTGTATCTGTAAAGCTATTTACTATATAAATTTTATTGTTTTCCATACAATTACCCCTTTTTATTTGTTTAATTATCTTTTGTACTCTCTTGAATGAACTAATACTTTACCACCCACATATTTTAAATTAGGTAATATTCTTTTTTGTTCATAAGCGTCAATATTCTTCTTGGATAAATATAAATTACCTCCAATAATTTCTAATGAATTCAATCGATCACAATATTCCTCCGATAAAGATTCCATATGTAAATCTGATGTTATAACACGAAGATTTTCTAAACTTACACCCTTGACATTTTTGGTACATAGACTACTTGCACAACCTATGATTTCTTTTTTTGGATTTCCTGTTCTATCAGCAAAATCTCCTTCTGAATACGCAATCTGCTTTGTTGAACATTCCATTATAGAGGCTAATTTACGCTTGCTACTCGTACGCTCAATTGCATATGTAATTACTCCAGTTGTCAAGACAAACAATCCACAAACAACTTTGATACTTCCAACTATTTTATTGTTTGTTGTACATTCGGCATTTCCAAAACACTCATGCAAATCACAAAATAAAGTGTCTGAAAGTAACTCCCTTTGATTTACTTTTCTTGAAAATTTAATAAATTTGTTCAAAAATAACTTGTCCTCATAAAATTTTAAATTACTCATATTAATCACCTTTAACCCTTCTAATTTCTAATACCACTTGAAATTGCCGCTATTATATCATGTTTTACTAAATTTGTAAATAGAATTTTTGTTTATAGTCATACTATTATCAAGAGAGTGAAAAGTTTTTCTAAACGCAACCCTGATTTTGTAAAAGGTTGCATTTAACCTTTCAAAGTTGCGTTTACTTTTGCATCTCAGCCTATTATCAAAAGAAACATTAAATGTCCGCACATTTCATTACTTAAAAGGTAAATTTTTTACATACTCAATAATACCTTATTAAGCTTTTGTAGTCAAATATTACTCACGAATCCAGAGAAAAAGAGTAAATATTCTTCGCAAAGATTTTTGATATAATTACTACATAATAAAGGTGGTATGTAGTGGTGAATAGAAAAGAAAGAAGAAGTCTAAGAAAAGATAAAGATTTAGTCAAAGAATTATATTCTATTATTAATAAATATCTTCCTAGACTATTAGATATGTTTGATAATTTAACTGATACTAGAAATA
>CALVOY010000061.1 GCA_944350415.1 uncultured Bacilli bacterium
AGATATGCACGAAAATTAAGTGTATACTTATTATAAAACATTAAAATATTAAATTTCAGATATATATTAACATATTTATATAAAAAATGGTAGAAAAAAAAAAAAAAAACTGCCATTTACTCTTGCAAATCTCAATTCGTACCTTAAACTGAAATTTAACTTTTCATTTCACTTTTTATTTTTTAACAGCTACCAAATAATAAATAGGATTTCCTTTTTTCGAAAACTTTTCCTCATATTCTGTCATAATATTCCCTTCTATTTCAGAATGATGTAAGTCTAAAGAAATCTCTTTTATAATATAGCCATTTTCACTAAGAGAGCAGATAGAGTATTCAAACAAAGACATATTATCTGTCTTTTGAATAATGCATGGATTCTTACAAAACAAAGCATCATACTTATTTAAAAAAATAGAACTAGTAAGCCTACGCTTATACCATCTTTTCTTTGGCCAAGGATCTGAAAAGTTTAAATAAATCATATCGATTTCATGATGAAATACTTCATCTATTTCCAAGGCATTGATACGAACCATTTTTAAATTAGGAAGTCCTTCTGGTATTTTCTCTAAAGCTCTCGCAATTACACTATCAAATTTTTCAATTCCAATAAAATTAATATTCGGATTCTGTAATGCCTTTTCAATAATAAATCTTCCTTTGCCCGTTCCAATTTCAATATGAATAGGATGATCATTTCCAAAAACAGTTTTCCAATGACCACAGTAATCTTTAGGATTCATTACTAAATAAGAAGATGCATTCATAATTTCTTGTTTATTTTTTACATTTCGAAGTCTCATATTATCACCATTTTCATTATATAACATATAATAAAATAAATAAAGGAGATGTCTTTGTCATGAATAATAATATGCAGCCTTTTGCTTTTCAAGGTGGAATGAATTATCCCAATATGAATTTTAATCAAGATATTAGAAATCTGGAAAACAGAGTTTATAACTTAGAAAAAGAAGTTATGCGTTTAAAAAATAAAATAGAAAAACTGGAAAACACACCAACACCATATCATGATAATTATACTTCTAATTATCAACCCAATAGCTATAATATGATGTAAAAAGATGCCACTTGGACATCTTTATTTTTTGATAAATTTTTGAAAGCTTTCAATATTGCCATGAATCAAATCGTCATAATGAGAATAGCGTGCCAAAATCTCTATCACTTTATTCTGATTTCTGCTACTACGAATATCAAATGTTTTGGATATAGCAAACACATATTGACCATTTAAATCAGAAAGGTAATCATAAATTTCAGACTGTTGTCTCATAATCAATTCCTGTTTTTGATCTAGATCCAAATCTAATAACACTCTACCCGTATAATTTTCGGAATAATTATTTTTTCTATAAGCATATTCCTCTTGCAAATAGGTTAAAACCAAATCACTAGCGGATTGGAGACAAGCTTCTTTTAGCTTTCCAACCGAACGAAAGTGCTGTCGTCTTTTTTGGGAATTTTGGATATAATAATCATAGATAGTAGGAGCATAACTTGCCAATCGATTTAGATCAATTCCAAATACTGGTAAATAAGCAATAGGAATATTTTTTAGTAATTCGATCATATTACAAGACAAATCAGCTCCACTTAATAAAAGCTCAATATAGGATTCCGCTTCTAAACGATTTTGACTTTGTTGCAATAAACCTTTCAAAATATGAAGTTGATCCAAATTTAAATTTCTAACAAATTCTATTTCTTCTCTTGTCATAGCATTCCCTCCAAATGACCTATATTATAACATAAGTATATTTTAAATTCAATTATTCCTTTTAAACACAAGAAAAAATGATATAATAAGAATGGTGATAATATGAAGTTTATAGAAGATATACCAAAAGAAAAATATGAGAAATTTGTAAAAAATCATAAAAAAAGTCATTTTCTTCAATCCTATGCCTGGGGAGAGTTTTCGAAAAAAGAAAAAAACTTAATTCCCCACTATGTCGGATTAGAAGATGACAAACAAAATTTAGTAGCTACTGCTCTATTATTGGAAAAAAAATTACCACTAAATTTGTGTTATTTTTATGCACCCCGTGGCTTTATTTTAGATTATAGTAATAAAGAAATAGTAACAGAATTTACAACCAAGCTAAAAGATTATTCTAAAAAGAAAAAAGCGATTTTCTTTAAAATAGATCCGGATATTATTTATAATAGTGAGGATACATTGGGAAATAAACTCATAGAAAAGAATGATCAAGAATTAGAACTATTACAAAAATTAGGGTACAAGCATTTAGGATTTACAAAAAACTTTGAAACGATGCAACCACGATACACTTTTAGAATCAATATGGACAGGCCTTGGGAAGAAATTGAAAATAATTTTTCTAAAACAACGAAACAGAGAATCAAAAAAGCAGAAGATTTCTTTGTGGAAGTAAAAATAGGTACCAAAGAGGATATCAATACTTTCTATGATTTAATGATTTTAACAGAAAATAGAAAAGACTTTGTCACTCATAACAACCAGTACTATCAATCATTATATGAAATTTGGAATCAAGACAATTCCTGCAATTTATTTTTAGGAAGTATTGACTTAGATAAAATCATTAACAAGCAAACCAATATTCAAGATGAACTAAAAGAAGAACTAGAACAGCTTCCAAAAGAAAACCTAAGTAAGAGTCAAAATACCAAAAAACAAGAATTAGAAAAAAGAATGAATAAAATTAGCAATGATTTATCTAGATATATCAGCCTTAGAACAGAATATGATAATAATATTACTTTAAGTGCTCATTTTATTATAGAATATGGAGATAAAGCCTGGGTATTATATGCAGGAAATCATAATATTTTAACGGATACTTATACGAATTATGAAACTTATAAAACGCATATTAAATACTATTATGATAAAGGTACTAAAATCTATGACCAATTCGGTACCATTGGGGATTTAAGAGAAGACAATCCATTAATAGGTCTTCATGAATTTAAAAAGAAATTTGGTGGGGATTATGTAGAATTTACTGGCGAATTTGACTATGTTATCAAACCATTTATGTATTTCATTTTCACAAAGCTTGTACCAATTTATCGTAACACAGTTAAAAAAATAGCAAAAAAGAAAAGAGGTCAAAAATGAATTTAGTTGAATTAGAAAAAGATGAATTTATTAATTTTTCTAAAAATTACCCCTACTCTTTATTCTTCCAAAGCCCTTACTGGATAGAAATCAAAAAACAAAATCACTGGGAAGGAATAATGATTGGATTAAAAGAAAATGGTAAAATTATCGCAGCAACTGTTCTTCTTATGAAAAACATAAAAGGAATCAATAAAAAAATGGTATATGCACCCCGTGGTTTCTTACTAGACTATAATAATTTAACTTTATTAACAGAATTTGTGGAAAAACTAAAAATTTATCTAAAAGAAAAAAAGACTCTTTTCTTAAAAATAAATCCTTATGTAAAATATCAAGAGCATGACATCAATGGAAACATAATAGAAAACACAAAGAATAATACCCTACTAAATAAACTAAAGGAACTAGGCTTTACTCATCAAGGTTTCTATATTACGATGGATGAAAAAAAGGATTTAGAACCAAGGTGGTTATCCGTACTGGATTTAGAAAACAAAGAAATAGATGATATTTTTAAAAATATGCGAACAACAACTCGCTGGTCTATCCGTAATAGTGAGAAAAATTGCTTGCGTGTAATGGAAGCTGGAAGAGAAGATTTAAAAGATTTTAAAGCTCTTATGAAGCATACAGCTGACCGTAGAGAATTTATTGATAGACCCCTTTCTTATTATCAAAATATCTATGATGTATTAAAAAAAGAAGATTTAGTAAAAATACTACTAGTAGAAATTAATTTCAAAGAATTATTAGGAAAAATAGAAGCAGAATATCATGCCCTATTAGAAAAAATTGAAAAAATGAAAGACAACCCTAAAAAACAAAATCAATTAAAAGAACTGCAAAATGAAATAGGTTCATTTGAAAAAAAAATAGCGGATTTAAAAAAATATCAAGAAAAATATGGGGAAACTAAAATTATAGCTGGTGGACTTTATATGTTATATGGAAGACAACTAGTATATTTATTAGGAGCTTCCTATAAAGAATTTATGAAATATAACTCCCAATACTTATTACAATGGAAAATGATTAATTATGCCAAAGAACATAATTATCAAACATTTAATTTTTACGGTATTGATGGAGACTTTAGCAAAGAATCCAAAAACTATGGATTATTTGACTTTAAAAGAGGCTTTGGAGCGGAGGTAGTAGAATTAATCGGAGAATTCGATTTAGTAATCGATAAGCCAATGTATATCTTATATAACATTGCATTCAAGACTTATAAATTCTTAAAAAACACAAAAAATCATATTAAGAAATAAAATGTTCCATCACATTTACTTAATTAATTTTTTTCATATAGAAAATGGAATACTTATCAAATCCCTTTTTACTATATAAATGAATCGCTGGTTCATTATTTTCAAAAGCATTTAGTTTTATATATTTGGCTCCTTTTTCTTTCACTTTTGCAGTAAATGCATCTATCAATTTAGTTCCTATCCCCTTATGTCGGTAGTTATTATCAACAGATATTTGATCTAAATATGCAACTTTTTTGATATAAACATCTTCTTTGTCATATAGGAAGCCATTAATGTATCCTACAATGCTATTTTCAATAGTAGCAACCAGAAAGATTTTTTTTCTGGATTGAATCGCTTTTAATAATTCTTTTTTACCAGTTTCAGTTTGATAATATCCATCTTTAATATTTTTATCGAAAGGTTGCTCGGTTTTATATAATTGATTTGCCAAATTTAGTATGCTATCAAAATCTTTTTTCGTTGCTTTTCTAATTGTTAAAGAATCTACTACTCCTGTCATTGTATGAAACCTCCAATCGATAACATTGTATCACATTCGAAATATTTTTGGAAAAATTTACGATTTTTCTTTTAACTTTATAAGTATTTGTGATACAATTACTTATGGAAAACACTTCCAGTATTTTTGTTTAATATTAAATTATTGATCCAATTATATTTTTCCAAACTTTGGAAGTTTTTCCATATCTTTGTATCAAAAAAAATGAATCTGTGGATAACACATTTTCACTTTTTCTATTTCTTTAAAATTTTACCAAAACTCAAAAAGTTTAGCATTTTAACTAACCAGTTCTTATTTCATGACAAAGAATCCTATTACACCAATAGCCAAAACTAGCATCGCCATCACTATGGTAACCAATGCAAACTGACTTCCATATCCTTTATTCATCATATTTAATAAATTAATCTTAAACATATCTTTATCTTTATTAGCTTTGGATACCATTACACCTTTATATGCTGAAAGCTCTGTACGATGTCCCTCTTCTAAAATTCCTTCTGGTGTGATATTCGTAAGTAAAATGACCTTTTTATCCAAATAAACAGTATAATGAAGAGTAATGATACCATGTACTTTACTAAACATTTCATCCGTTGGTAATTTTAGTTCATACATAAAACTACCATCCTTATTCTGTCCTACTGCTACTCCTAGAAACTCTCCCTGCTTCAATTTAGGATAATATTCAAACATCATTTTTTTATAAGCAAGCATATTATACTTACGTACAGAACGCTCTTTTACTCTAAAATCATTCTCATTTAAATATTCAAATACATAACTATCTCTCATAACTATCTCCTAATACATTTCTTTACCTTTTTCAAAAATTTGTATATATTATAAAAATTTGTGATCTTTAAATCAAATTCCCCAATATATTCAATTACATTGCCACCAAAACCCTTTTTAAATTCATAAATACCATAATATTTTCCATTTGGATCAAAGTCTCCTGTAATCCCATAAAAATTACAGTACTGAAATCCTTCTTTATAAGCTTCTTTAATATGATGTTCATACATCAAATATTTAGGAGTAAATTGTCTATACTCAGTAAGTACTCCACTAGATAAAGTTAAATATTCATTTCCTGATCTCAAAGACAATAAACATCCGATATCTTTGCCTTTGGGATTTTCTTTTTTAAATTTTTCAGCTTTTTCTAATTCCTTTTGGTACTTATCTATTTGCTTTAAAGCTGTTTCTTTTTGAGCAAGCAATTTACTACCTACCATATCCTTTTCCATTTTTTCTAACACAATATGATAGTTCTTTTTAGTTTCCTCTAATAATTCTAAAGTATGTTCATAATAGATGTTAGGGTCCAAATATGCAATATAAATAGTCATCAAATTTTTCATATGCTTATACATCTTTTGATAATAATCTAAACTTCTAGAAAAAAAATCACGACGTTTCGATGTAAGTTCAAAAATCTCAGCCATTACCTTTAGATCATCAATGGTACCCTCTCTTACCATTAAACCTTTTTTTATGCAAAAGTCAATATTCTTTCTAGTACTTTTAGAAAATTTTGCTTTTTTAGACTCATAATCTTCATCTAAAGTAAAGCGATAACACCATCTTGCTTGTCTAGAGTCCAAATAAATAGTAAAACCATGATGATGATAACCTAAAGATAAAAGATTATGAATAGCTTCTTCGTTTGCAGAATCATTAGGATCAATTTGACCATCAGAAGTTCTAACTCGATAAATAACATTAGGATCAATCGTTAAAATAAATCCTCCTTGTTTTTTAATATATTTTTTTAATTCTTTTGTAAAAAAGGTTAATCGTTCTTTATCATGATAATCTACAATCAAACCACGTGGAGCATAAAACATCTTCTGATGAAAAATAGTAGAATCTTCTAAAATCATAGAACCAGCTATCACTTTATCATTCTCTTTAATACCAACAAAGTGTATAGTACTACCAAGCTCTTTCTTCAAGTGAGAAAGTTCTACTGTTTGCATAAAAGAAGCCATAGGATTTCCCTCTAAAAATTTTCGATATTCCTCTTCAGTCAGTGTACAAAATTCCATGATTATCTCCCTTTTCTAATTTTATTTAATACTTTTTCAACATTTCTATAGCCGAAAATATCATAAACCAATTTACTCTTAAACATGATAACAAAATAAATAACAGCGCCTACTATACTAAATCCAGCCACATATAGAATGTTAATCAATCGATTAGTAGATACAAATGGTATGATATATTGTAATCCTAATAAAGCAATAATCATAACTATAGTAATCAAAAAAATATTAAGAACTTTTTTAATGGTATCTTCATAACTTACTTTATATTTTTTACCCACATAACGAAGTGCTAAATAACTACAACCCAGATATCCTAAAATAGTAGATGTAGTAGATCCATAATAAGCAGGCAATCCTATTTTATCAAAAGCATACAATAATGGAATATTTAAGATAACATTAGTAAGTAAACCTGTGACTAGACAGATAAACACCTGCTTATATTCTTTCAATAATTGCAGAATAGTAACACTAGCTGTAAATATAGTAGTAGCTAGAGCAACAAATACATAATATTGATAAACGCTAGGTCCAAATTCACTAACCCCATAGAAAATAGTCCAAACGGGTTTTGCCAAAATAGATAATCCAAATGTCATAGGAATCGTAAAAAATAATAACCACTGTAGTGTCTGATTGATTTTCTTCTTCACATCTTCCATATCTTTTTTAACAAAACTAGCTGTTAAATGAGGAATCAAACTAACCATAAGACCAGTAGAAATAGAAGCAATAATCATATTGATTTTTTGACCCCAAGTAGAAACTACACTCATAATAGATTCTGCTTGTTGTGCAGTATAACCAATACCATTTACTAAAACTTTAACTAGCATAAATACATCAACAGAATTAATGAGTGATTTAAAAACATCGATCATAATAAAAGGAAACGCATAAATCAATATTTTTTGAATAATCTCTTTATCTGTAATTTTAGGCTCTTCTACCTTCATCGTTTCTTTTTCTAAAACTTTCCTATTTTTTTTGGTTTTATAGACAAGATAAAAATAAGAAGAAAGTGCTCCAATAGTAGCAGCAAACACTGCTACTCCTACAGCAGTCGTTAAAGACAATCCAAATACTTTTAATGTTAAATAGCTTCCAAAAACAATGACAAGAACTCTAACAATTTGCTCTAATATTTGACTAACTGAAGTAGGAGAAATAAATTTATGTCCTTGTAAATAACCACGATAAATGCTAAGAAGTGGTACAACTAAAACAG
>CALVOY010000062.1 GCA_944350415.1 uncultured Bacilli bacterium
GGGTATAAAGTAGAAAATATGAATGGCGAAAAGATTCTAATTTTGTATCTTAATTATAGAGATGAATTTGGAATGGATTTTAAGGGTCATCATAAATATAGTAACATGAAACAAAAAATAGAAAAATTTATAAAAGACAATAAAATTCGGTTTGATGGTGAAAAAATAGCTCTTTCAGTAGGAGGGGTGATTTTAGCAGTATTATTAATATCGGGAACTTCAACTTCTAAAGAAGAATTGAATTTGACTTATGTTAGTGATCATATCATTCCGGAAGCAATGGTAGAAGTGATTCCACCTTCCGATACAGCAGAAGATTCTATAGAGGAATCGACAGAAAATAAAATAGAAAGTGATACAAGCACGGATCATATAAATCCAGAAAATGTGACCAATAATTCTACTCAAAATCACCATGATCAAAATTCCAATGCTTCAAATGATTCTTCTAATCAGGGTACTTCTAATTCTGGCACAAAGGAAGAAGTAGAAAAACCTAGTGTTACAGAACAACAAGTAACGGTTTATCGTTCCAATGGCACTGTAATTACTCTATCTTTGGAAGAATATTTAATTGGTGTAGTAGGGGCAGAAATGCCAGCCTCTTTTCCAATGGAGGCTTTAAAAGCACAGGCTGTAGTTGCCCGTACTTATGCGCTAAAAAAAATAGAAAGTGGTGGGAAATTAACGGATACTGTTTCTACCCAAAGTTATAAAGATAATAATGAATTGAAAAAATTATGGGGATCTTCTTTTGATACTTATTATCAAAAAATAAAAACAGCAGTAACAGCAACGAAAGGACTATCTATTTATTACCAAGGCAAGTACATTGATGCTGTTTATCATTCTACTAGTAATGGCAAAACCCAAGATGCTGCCTATGTTTGGGGAAATAGCGTCCCATATTTAAAAAGCGTAGATAGTAGTTGGGATAAAGAAGCAACTTCCTACCTTAGAGAAGTTTCTAAAGATTTTACCAATGTATTAAACTTGTTAGGCGTAAATATAAATGATGATATTAGTTTTGAGATATTATCTCGTGATTATAGTGGACGAGTAGAGAAAGTGAGAGTAGGCGATCAAACTTTTAGTGGAGTCGAATTTCGAAATTTATTAGGATTGCGTTCGGCTGATTTTGATCTTTCCTTAGAAAATGGAAATTTAATCATTACAACTCGTGGATATGGACATGGAGTGGGAATGAGTCAATATGGTGCTAGCGGAATGGCAAAAGCTGGTTATACCTACCAACAGATTCTGAAGCATTATTATACAGGAGTTAGTATCTATTAATAAGTCAGATTATTATGACTTTTTTTTCTTGCTGAAATATGTTACGATTCTAATATAATAGGGAAGTGAGCAATATGAATAAATATTATATGTTAGATGAATATATATCGGATCAGAATAAAAGTTTTATAGAAAAAGAAGAAGCTGATACAAATTTAGAAAAGCTTGAATTTAGAATTCAAGGAAGTAAGACGATTGAAGAAATAAAAAAAGAAGTTTCTATCTTTTTAGAAAAAAATAATGTTCCACCAGAAGTCGAAGAAGAATTACAACAAATTTGTGATGAGTTTGACGAAAATACAGATGTTTATCACGCCTCTCTTTATTTAGAAAATTTTATGAAACAGTATTTAGAGGATAAAGAAAAATCTCATCAAGAAAATAGTGACACTGTTCGAGAAATTAAAACTGATTTGATAGAAAAAGTAAAAAAAGATCTGGATGCGGTTGGTGTTATGTTATCCGATAGTGATGATACTCTTGTAGATAGTATTCAAAGTGAAGCGGATGTTTATAAACTCAAAGATAATACTGAACAAGTGACTGAATATTTGAATGAAAGAAATCAACTTTTGACAGAAGAAGAAAAAACTTTAGTAGAACTTCCTTCAGAACAGCTAACTCAAGTTTTAGAGAAACCAGGGGATGAGGCTTTACTTCAAAATGTATTAGAAGAAGCAGAAAAACAAGCAGATGTCAAAGATTCGCAAATAGAAGTAAAAGAAGATGGTAGTGTTGTAGTAGAAGGAAATATTAATCATTCTGAATCTATGAATGTAGTGGCATTGATGACCTTGGCTTTAATGGTTGAAAATAGCGAATTCAATTTAGAGCAAAATATGGATATGAAATTTGTGAAACAAGAAAGCGAAGAAAGCAATTTTCAAGTTACTTTTGGACATTTTCCTGAGTCTATAGATACAACACACCTAGAAAAGGATATTCTCCCTAAAGTGATGGAACTAGTAAATAATTATCACTCTTTCACTCCTTATATGGATATTCTTGGTACTTACTCACCTGAGATAATGCTAGCTTTAAAAATAGTAAAGGAACAAGTACTCAATCAACCTGGTTCTTTTCAACTGGCCATTAAAAATAATGGAAATAGTTATGATATGAAATTTGGAATAGATGATCGTTATCAGGATTTGATAAATGCTTTTTGTGAAAATGGTGCTTATATGACAGAAGATATCAATCATGATAGTATTATTATCATTCCTGGAAATCAAAAGAGTGACCAATTAGTACTTTTAAATGCTGTATTAGAATCGCTTATGCAAAAAGGATATACTAATGAAGAAGCTCAACAATTATATCAGAAAAAGCTAGTGTTTGATAATAATGCTGCTAATGTGCAGAGGACATTCTTAATAGTTGTATTAGTTACGGAAATAGTGTTATTATCCGTAGGAATTTATTTTCTTTTTCGTTAACTATTTTCATGTTATAATATGATTGGATGATGTATATGAAGAAAAAGAAAATGATAATAATTACGATATCTCTTTTGCTGATCTTAATATTAGGAATCGGTATTTACTGTTATCAAAATGATTCTGTTCGTTTTAAACTATCCTATGAGTATATTAACTATATAGAATATAATAATGGAAAAAAGATCAAAATATCGATACCTTGGGATAATAGAATAAAGTATCTTTCTGAAGAAGAAGTGTTAACATTCTTAGAAACCGGAACGGGAATATTATATTTTGGTTATAATACCTGTCCATGGTGTCGTAATAGTATTCCTATTTTGATAGATACAGCAAAGCAAAATAATATAGATACTATTTATTATGCTGATATTAATCAATTAGATATTTCTTCTATTCGGGAAGGATTTTATGAAAAATTAGCGGATTATTTGGAAGAAAATGAAGAAGGACAAAAGGTCTTAGCGGTTCCAGATGTTTATTTTATCAAAGAGGGAACGATTATAGGACATCACCGTGGTACCGTAGACAGTTATCATAATCCTTACAGTGGAATGACAGAAGAGCAAAAAGAGGAACTTACAGATATTTATCAAAAGTTAATGGAGGAGATGAAATCATGAATAAACTAAAAATTTTATTTATGGGAACCCCAGAGTTTAGTGTAAAAGTATTACAAGGGCTTATCGATCATTATGATGTCGTTGGAGTAGTGACTCAGCCAGATAAAGAAGTCGGTAGAAAGCGAGAAATAAAATTTTCTCCCATTAAGGAATTAGCACTCAAAAAAGACATTAGAGTGTATCAACCAGTAAAGATTAAAGAAGAATATGAGGATTTATTAAAACTAGATGTTGATATGATTGTAACTTGTGCTTATGGTCAGATAATTCCTAAAATCTTATTGGACTTTCCCAAATATGGATGCATTAATGTACATGCTTCTTTACTTCCTAAATTAAGAGGAGGAGCACCTATTCATAAAGCCATTATCAATAATTATCCTAGAACTGGTGTTACCATTATGTACATGGTAGAAAAAATGGATGCTGGTGATATTATTTCACAAGTAGATACGCCTATTTTACCAACCGATAATGTTGGTACCTTACATGATCGTTTAAGTGAAATGGGAACCAAGCTTTTATTAGAAACCATTCCTAAGATTGTATCAGGGGAGATTCAACCTATGAAACAAAATGAAGAGGAAGTTACTTATGCTTGGAATATATCTCGTGAAGAAGAAAAGATAGATTTTAGGAAAGACACCATTGATATTTTTAATCAAATTAGAGGCTTAAATCCTTGGCCAGGAGCTTACGCAATATTAGATGGGAATATTGTAAAAATATATGATTCTCGAATTAGTAATAGCTTTTTTACAACTAGAAAAAATGGAGAAATTGGTAAAATTTATGAGGATGGTATTGGAGTTAGTACTCATGATGGAGAAATTATCATTACGGAAATTCAATTTGCAGGAAAAAGAAAAATGCGTGTAAAAGAGTATTTAAACGGAATAGATCCAGAAAAATTAATTGGTAAGGTATTTGAGTAATATGAAAAATAAAGAATGGAAGGAAATTTTAAAAAAGTGCTTTGGCAAAGAAAAGGATGATAGATACCATGCTATTGCTATGTTAGCCATATATGGCATTTTTATCTTAATATTAATTATATTGATACGAGTAGGGGGAAATAGTTCAACACAACTTCATGAAAATAGTCCCTCTACTTCCTCACCAACCCCTACTGCTACTTCTTCACCACCTCCTTCTGATATTTCTGAAGAAGATCCTAGTTCAAGTATAGGAGAAAATGATATTAATTATAGCTATTCCTATACGGTTTCTTATAATGGTATTAGTGAGGTTTATTTAGGAAAAAGGATAGATGATAAAGAAAAATTTACATTAGTAAAAGATGGAATTACTACGGATTATGCTATTTTAAACGATAATTATTTAATTTTAGAAAATGATGCTTATCACATTACGGAAAATCCAAGCAGATTTTTCAAATACTGTGATATCGAAGATATTTTAGTATTAGTAGAAAATGAAATTCCAACCGAAAACAATGGTATAATCAAATACACTGTTTCTAATAAAAGCCTAGCTTCTACCTATAAAGATGATTTAAGTATTGATAATGAACAATTAAATTCTATTCAGCTATATACATCAGGAGAAGTGTTAAAAAGTGTAGATTTGGACTTTAGTAATTATTTCAGCTCCATACAAGGAACTTCTGTCACTTTAACCATTCATATGGAATTTGCTGATATTGGAACAACCGAAGAATTTGAAATTAATCTTTCTTAAAAAGACAATGCTACAAGCTAAAAGAATTTTATAGAAAAACAGTTTACATAAATTTACATTTTATTAGATTATTCATTCGAATAATCTTTTTTCATGGTATAATTTAATATGAATAAGTAGGTGAAATCTATGAAAAATAATGTATATAATCTTACATTTAAAGACTGGGAAGATTATTTTGTAGATAAAGGTGATAAAAAGTTTAAAGGACAACAAGTATTTGATTGGTTATATCGTAAAAGAATTTCTTCATTTGATGAGATAACCAATATAAAGAAAGAAATTATTGAAATGTTAAAAGAAGAGTTTTCGATGAGAACCATTTCGATTACGAAAGTAGAAAGAGATGTTGATGTAAATAAATATCTGTTCTCATTAAATGATAATGAAAAGGTTGAAGCAGTTTTAATGAATCATCTATATGGAAATAGTTTATGCATATCTACACAAGTTGGATGTAATATGGGTTGCAAATTTTGTGAAAGTGGAAGACTCAAAAAAGTTAGGAATCTAGAAACACATGAAATGGTAGAACAAATTCTATTAGTAGAAGAAGAATGCGGAAAAAGAATTAGTCATGTGGTCGTAATGGGAATAGGAGAACCTTTTGATAACTATGATAACTTAGTGAAATTTATTGAAATTATCAATCATTCTAAAGGTATCGAACTTGGTAGTCGTCATATTACAGTATCTACTTGTGGAATTGTTCCTAAGATTAAAGAGTTTATGAAGTTGCCTTACCAAGTAAATCTAGCGATCAGTCTTCACGCACCAAATAATAAAATTAGAAATGAAATAATGCCTATTAATAAAGCTTATCCAATAGAAATATTGATGAACACTCTAAAAGAATATATCCAAACTACTAATCGTAGAGTAACTTTTGAATATATTTTATTAGATGGTATCAATGATAGTAAAGAGTATGCCATAGAATTAGCACAGTTAGTAAAAGGAATGAACTGCTATATTAATCTAATTCCTTATAATGAAACGAATAATATTTCTTATAAACGTACAAAATCAGAAAATATTTCTAAATTTTATGATATACTAAAGAAGAATAAAATAAATGTAACAATCCGAAGAGAGTACGGAAGTAAGATTAGTGCTGCTTGTGGACAACTTAGAAGTAAAAAGGAGGACTAGCATATATGAAATCATTTTATTTGACAGATGCTGGTAAAGTTAGAAGTCATAATGAAGATAGTGTCATTATTGTACGGAATCAAGATGATGAATATCTTCTAGCAGTAGCAGATGGTATGGGTGGACATCGAGCTGGAGAAGTGGCATCTTCTATTGCCATTAGTTATTTAGGAAAGCATTTTCAGGATACATTTCGAGGTATGAACAAAGAAAATGCTATTGAATGGATTCGTGATTCTGTAAAAGAAATTAATCGTCTCATATTTAAACATGTAGAGGAACATTCCGAAAGTAAGGGTATGGGTACGACATTAGTATTAGCTATTAGTACCAAAGACTATGTGTTATTTGGTAATATTGGAGATTCTAGTGGCTTTGCTATGAAAGATGGTCATATTCATAAAATTACCTATGATCATACTTTAGTGAATTTATTAGTAACTGCCGGAGAATTAACCGAAGAAGAGGCTAAGGATCACCCTAAACGTAATGTATTAATGAAAGCACTAGGTGCGAATAATCCAATTGAAATGGATATTTTCGATTGTGATATTCATATATCTGACATTTTACTTTGTAGTGATGGTTTAACCAATATGTTGGATCAAGAAAACATTGAGAGGGTGCTATTAAGTGATTATAGTGTAGAGGATAAAGTAATTCGTTTGATGAAGAAAGCCATGAATCGTGGTGGTACCGATAACATTAGTATCGCTTACTTAGAGAGATTTTCAAAACAGACAGAAGAAGGTGTAGAAGAATGATAGAAAAGGGGCAAATGATTAATGATCGATATGAGATCATTAAAAGTATTGGTGAAGGTGGTATGGCTAATGTTTATTTAGCTTATGATACCATTTTAGATAGGCGTGTAGCCATCAAAATACTAAGAGGAGATTTATCTAACGATGAAAAGTTTGTTAGGCGTTTTCAAAGAGAAGCTCTATCAGCTTCCAGCTTATCGCATCCTAATATTGTAGAAATGTACGATGTAGGGGAAGATAATGGGATCTATTATATCGTTATGGAGTATATCGAAGGAAAAACATTAAAACAGCTTATTAAAAAGCGTGGAGCATTAACTCTTAGTGAAGCTATTGATATCATGTTACAAATTACAGATGGAATTAGTCAAGCACACGATAGTTATATTATTCACCGTGATTTAAAACCTCAAAATATTATGATTAAAGAAGATGGAACCGTTAAAATTACGGATTTTGGTATTGCGATGGCTTTAAATTCGACTCAACTTACGCAAACCAATTCTGTAATGGGAAGTGTTCATTATTTGCCTCCAGAGCAAGCTAGTGGTAAAGGCTCTACCATTCGTAGTGATATCTATTCAATGGGAATTCTATTTTATGAGATTTTAACAGGAAGTCTTCCTTTTAAAGGAGAGAATGCCGTTGAGATTGCCTTAAAACAAATGCGAGATGAAATTCCAAGTGTTCGCAAAAAGAATCCCGCCATTCCACAAAGTGTAGAAAATGTTATTTTAAAGGCTACTGCCAAAAATCCTAAAAATCGTTATAGTGATAGCAAAGAAATGCATGCGGATTTGCTAACGGTTTTAAATGATGATAGAATGGATGAACCGAAATTGATTTTCAAATATCCAGAACATGAAATAGATGAAAATACCAAGACAATTTCTGTAGTGAAAAAGAAAACAGATGAAAAATTAAAAAATGAAGAAGAGCGAGAAGAAGTAGCTGTTCCAGTAGATAAAGAAGAAAAAATAATCAAAAAAACCAATAAAGTGATCTGGATTTTGGCTGGCATCTTTACTGTAATTGCAGTTGTCTTGTTATCAGCTTTCTTTATTCTTCCTTATTTTACGAAAATACCAGATATTAAAGTTCCTGATGTTAGCAATATGACGATCATTGAAGCGGAAGAGGAGTTAAAGAAGGCAGGATTTGAAGTAGAATTGGAAACTGTAAAAGAAGAAAATGCCGAAATAGAAAAAGGAAAAGTAATTAAAACCGACCCACAGGCTGGAAGAACCATCAAAAAAGGTAGTTCTATTACTTTATATGAATCTCTAGGAAAAGAAACTTATACTGTAGAAGATTATCTTGGTTCTAATTATATCGAAATCCAAACACTCCTAGAAAATGTCCATGGTTTAGAAGTTACGATAGAGAAGCAGGATGTGGATCCTACCAAAGAATATGGAGAGCAAGAAATTATTGGACAGAGTGTTCCGGCTGGGACGGTTCTAGGAAAAGGGGACAGTATTACTTTATATATACCTAATATTGTAGAAGGATATCCGAATATGGTTGAAGAGGGATGGACAGTAGAGGATGTAGAAGCTTTTTGTACCAAATATGGAATTACTTTAAAAATTGACTATGAAGAAACTCTACAGTATACACCGGGTACTTTAATTAGCCAATCTCGTTCTCCTAAAACACCAATTGTTTCAGGAGCTACTTTAAAAATTGTAGTAGCTAGAGCACCGGAAGCAACAATACAACCAAGTCCATCTCCTTCGGATCCTGCAGATACGGAAGAGGACGGAGATAGCACTCAAACCAATCCATAATCATAAAAAACAATAGATGGGGGATGTCATGGAAGGACAAATTGTTAAAATTCTTAGTAATCTATATTTTGTGAATAGTGAAGGAAAAATTTATGAATGCCATTCGAGAGGAAAATTTCGCAATGATAAAATCACACCAACAGTTGGTGATTATGTAAAATTCGATGGTGATAATAATTATATTTTAGAAATTTTACCTAGAAAAAATACCTTAGAGCGCCCTCTTGTTAGTAATATTGATCAGGCTGTTATTGTAACAAGTTGTAAAAGTCCAGACTTTTCTGCTAATTTACTAGATAAGCTTTTAGTAGTGTTAGAGTATCATCATATGAAACCTATTATTTGCTTCACCAAAAAAGATTTATTAACAAAAGCAGAAAAAAAAGAGATAAAACAGATCAAAAAATATTATGAGAAGATAGGATACACTGTTTTATGGAATACGAATATATCGAAGATTAAGCGATTATTTAAAAATAAAACAACTGTATTTACTGGCCAAACTGGTGCTGGAAAAAGTTCTTTACTCAATAAATTAAATAAGAATTTAAAATTAGAAACTGGAGAAATATCCAAATCATTAGGACGCGGAAAACATACAACTCGTCATGTAGAATTAATAGAATTATTCAAAGGCAAAGTATTAGATACTCCAGGCTTTTCATCGATTGATTTTAGTAATATGAAAGATACAGATATCCGTGACAGTTTTATTGAATTTAAAAAGTATGCTTGTCCTTTTCAGGACTGTATGCATTTAAAAGAAAAAGAGTGTAGCGTAAAGGAAGCAGTAAAGAAGGGTAATATTTTAATGAGTCGTTATCAAGATTATCAAAATTTTGTAAGTAGAAAGTAGGGATATTTATGAAAGTATCAGCATCTTTTTTATCTTGCCAAAAAATAATTCCCGCTATTAAACAATTATCTCTTACAGATGTGGATTATATTCATGTAGATTTTATAGATGGGAAATTTGTAGTAGGAAAGACCATTCCATTTCGTAAATTAAAACAAATTAGCAAGGTATCTTCTAAAAGACTAGATATTCATTTAATGACGAATCAGTTAACTAAATATATCAAGAAGTTTGCTCTTCTGAATTGCGAATATATTACTTTTCATGTTGAAGTAGGAGAAAATATCGAAAAGTATATTCAGTCAATTCATGATTACGGTATAAAATGTGGATTAGCTATTAATCCCAGTACAGATTTAGAAATAATCAAACCGTATTTATCAATGGTTGATATGGTATTGGTAATGAGTGTAGTTCCAGGTTATGGTGGGCAAGAGTTCATGCCAGAAAGTGTTGGAAAAGTAAAAAAACTAAGAAATTATCTGAAAGAAAAAGGATTAGATGTGATTGTGAATATAGATGGTGGTATCACTGATAAAACCATTCGAGATGTAAAACCATTTGTAGATATGGTAGTTTCTGGTTCTTATATTACGAATAGTGATGACTTTCAAGATAGAATCAATCGTTTACGAGGATAGCTGAATAACTATCCTTTTATTGAACAAAAAAATAGGTTTATAAAAACCTATTTAATGAAGTGTTTTTTGAGAATTTTATGAAGCAACCAAAAAAATAAGCGACTATTCGCTTACTTCTTCAACTTTTTCATCTTTTCTTGCGGTTCTTAATTCTCTAGCACTTACTCTAACTCTAGTTCCATCTTCTAATCTCACAACTTGAAGATTAACTCCTTGTTTTTTACGAGTAGCATTTAAAGCATGAGAACGTTTATTTCCGAATAAAGGCTTTTTATTGGTAATTTTAACTGCCATTTCCATTTCCTCCTTTTGATACATAAATTAACTTGCGCTTATAACTTTATCATATATTTTGGGTTTAGTCAAACGAAAGCAAATATTTTTCTAAAAAATTAAGCATTTTTCTAATTATTATAAATAATAATAGTGGATTTTTATTTTCTAATATGAATTTGTGATAAAATAAAAAAGAACAGGAGGAAACATTATGTATACGCCACTTTATATTAAGACATATTACTCTTTATTATCTAGTCTTATTTCTATTGATAAATTAATTCAATATGCGAAAGAACATAATTTTTCTTCACTTGCAATCACTGATAATAATATGTTTGGTACGATGGAGTTCTATAAAAAATGTAACAAAGTAGGAATTAAGCCTATTATTGGATTAGAAATCTTACTAGAAAATGATATTATTTTATTTTATGCTAAGGATTATCAAGGATATCAAACCTTGACTAAGTTAGCAACCATTCAAGCAACTAGAAAGATAGAATTTACAGATATTGAAAAATACCATGATGCTGTTATTGGCATAGTACCTTTTGCTTACCACAATACTTATACAATGATCCAATCACTAATTTCTAATTTATATTTAGGCTATTCTACTAAGAAAGAAGAAAGAGAAGCTTTATTAATTACTAAAAATGTAGTTTTTTTAAGAAAATGTTTATCTATATATGAGCAAGATACGGAATATCTAAAATATCTTTATATGATACGAGATGGAAAAACAATCGCGGATGATATTCACTATGAAATCAGCAACTGTTCTTTAGATATTAATGATATTTATGAATTTACTAGCAATGAAAATTTATTTACGACCAATCATATAGCTGATTTATGTAATTTACAATTTCCAAAATCGGAATTACTACTTCCTATTTATCAAGAAACGAAAGGGCTGCCTAGTCACGAATATTTGCAAGAATTGTCCAAATTTGGTTTGATGAAAAGATTAGAAGGGCAAGTCAGAGAAAGCTATGCCAAAAGATTACAGTATGAATTAGGAATTATTGAAAAGATGGGATTTTCTAATTACTTTTTAGTGGTATATGACTTTATACGCTATGCTAAGAAAAATAAAATTTTAGTAGGACCTGGGCGTGGAAGTGGAGCCGGATCTTTGGTATGCTATTCTTTAGGAATTACAGATATTGATCCAATCGAATATGATTTATTATTTGAAAGATTTTTAAATCCAGAACGAATCACCATGCCAGATATTGATACGGATTTTCCAGATGTTTATCGTGATCAAGTAATTGATTATGTGGTAGGAAAATATGGTGAAAAAAAAGTAAGTGGAATTGTGACATTTGGAACATTAGCAGCCAAACAAGCTTTAAGAGATGTAGCTAGAGTTTTAAATGTTCCTAATTTTCAAATTGATTTCATTTCTAAAAGAATCCCCGGATTCACAAAACTAAAATTAATAGATTTTTATAAACAAGATCAAGAACTAAGAAAAATGATAGATAGTGATGTTAAGTTAACACAAATGTATCAAATTGCTTCTTTTATAGAAGGATATCCAAGACATACCTCTTCTCATGCTGCCGGAATTGTGATGTCGCAAAAGGATTTAGATGAAGTAATTCCTTTAACTGTATCTGATGGTATGTACTTAACTGGATATACCATGGAATACCTAGAAGATTTGGGACTTTTAAAAATGGATTTTTTAGGGCTTAAAACATTAACTACGATTATGAATGTGATTTCTGATATTGAGAAAATAGAAGGAATTAAAATTGATTTTAATACTATCCCTTTAGATGATAAAAAAGTATTAGATTTATTTGCTAGAGCTGATACTACAGGTATTTTCCAATTTGAAAGTGAAGGAATGAAAAACTTTTTAAGAAAGTTAAAGCCGAATTCTTTTGAAGATATTTTTGCTGCTATTGCATTATTTCGACCAGGACCAGCTCAAAATATTGATTCTTATATTAGAAGAAAGCATGGTGAAGAAAAGATTGAGTATTTAGATCCAAGCTTAGAACCAATCTTAAAAAGCACTTATGGAATTATTGTTTATCAGGAACAAATTATGCAAATTGCTCATACTTTAGCAGGATATACCTTAGGGGAAGCAGACATCTTAAGGCGTGCTATGAGCAAAAAGAAGATGGATGTTTTAAAAGCAGAAGAAGAGAAGTTTATAACGCAGAGTATTCATAACGGCTATTCAAAAGAAGTTAGTAAAAAGATATTTGATTTGATACTTAATTTTGCGAATTATGGATTTAATAGAAGTCATTCTGTAGCTTATTCAATGGTTGCTTATAAGATGGCCTATTTAAAATGCTACTTTCCAAAGTATTTTTATAGTAGTTTACTATCTTCAGTGATTGGTAGTGAATCGAAGACAAAAGAATATATAATGGAAGTAAAAGCCTTAGGAATTCCAGTACTAAAGCCAAGTATTAATCATAGTGGGTGCTGTTATGAAGTTATGCCAGAAGGAATCTATTATCCATTATCAGGCATTCGTAATATTGGAAGTACTGCTTGTAATGAAATTCTTACCAAACGTGGAGCTGGCTATTTAGATATTTTCGATTTTTTAGCGAAAGCAAATGGTGTGAATCGAAAAATGCTAGAGTCTTTGATTCAAGCAGGTTGTTTTGATGAATTTAATGTTACTAGGAGAACATATATAGAAAATCTAGATGCCATTATTAATTATAGTGAACTAGTTAGTACTTTAGATCCTGAATTTGTATTAAAACCAGAATTAGAGATCCATGAAGAATATTCTAATGAGAATTTAATTCATATGGAAAAAGATTTATTTGGAATTTATCTAAGCAATCACCCAGTTACTTCTTATAAGGCCAAGTATTCAAATATAATTTCTTTAGATAATATTTCTCATTATTTTAATCAGATAATATCTACAGTAGTATTAGTAGAAAAAACCAGAATTATCCAAACCAAAAAAGGTGAAGATATGATGTTTTTTGATGGTAGTGACGAATATACAAAAATGGACTTTACTTTATTTCCAAAGATTTATCAAAAGTTTTCTTTTATCAAAGTTGGTGATATTTTAAAAATAGAAGGTCGCGTAGAACGAAGATATGATACTTTTCAAATTGTTGTGAGTAAAGTTGAAAAGTTAAATGAGTAAGTAGGCGGTAAAATGGATTATTATAAGGAGAATCGTAAAATAGAAAAAGAGGATTTGGAAAACTTTCAATATCCTAATCGTAAGATTGGAGTAATTGCACATATTGTAGATGAACTCGGTAATATTTTGCTCCAGCAAAAATGCATTTAATTAATAAAATTTTTAATAATGAACGATTAGAGCAGTC
>CALVOY010000063.1 GCA_944350415.1 uncultured Bacilli bacterium
AAAATATAATTTGGGTAATAATTGTGCTATGTTTAGAAATGTAGCAGAAAAACCTTCAAATGAGCCAATAATTGGAGAGGATGGTTCAATGTCTATGCCAGCATATGAAGGAGATAAATGGCAAGAACTATCAAAAGTATCAGATACTATAGAAAATAAGGCAAATATTGAAAATATAGGTGAAAATACTAAAAGAATAACATTTGATTGGTCTAATATTTATGGAACATTAAAAAGTGGGGAATATAGATTTGTTTTAGGAGATATTGAAGTTAAATCAAATTACTTAGTTATAAGAAACAACATAGAAAGTATTTCTGCCAAATTTGAAGTAGATGATAATGGAAAAATTTCTGATGTAGAAATAGAAAAAGGATTTTAGAAGAACAAACAATTTATAGTTAATAAACCTTAAAATTGGAATAATATAGAAAACGATAATAGGAGGAAAAATATAGTGGAAGATAATGTTATGCAAAAGCAAGAAGATATGAATGAATTACGTAAAATGCTTGATACTGTTGCTAATCAGGATAAAGATGAAATATCAAAGGGAAAAGAGGAATTAGTAGATATTCGTAAATACAATGATGTTTCATTTGAAGTAGAACAAAATGGAGAAAAATTTACAGTTACTAAAAATATTTTTGAAGTATTATTGACAAAAGGTGGTAAAGCTTGGCATGCATTTTATGATGACCAAGGAAATTTATTAGCAAAAATATCTGATGAAAATTATTTGAGTTTTAAAACATCAATTGAAATGGGAGAAGCAGATATAGATAAAAATTCTTTAGAATACAATATTTTATCTAATTCTTCAGAAAAAAGCTTACTAGAATTAGAAAATGAACAAAAAGAACAAATAGCTGAAGCGTTAGATATGGATGAAGATACTATAAAAACATTTAATATTTTACAAACTGATGGAAGTATGAAAGGCAAAAAGAATCAAAATCAAATGTTAGATGAAAAGAAAAAGGAAGCACAAGAAAAGTTAAAGCAATTTATGGCATTAGGAATAGAAGTTGATACAAGAGAAATGGCTACTTCTGATGATACAATTAAAGAATTTTTGCAAGTTGATGCTGATAAATTATTGATAGTACAAATAAATGGAGATTGGAGAGCTTTAGAAATAGATAATGAAGGAAAGATGCATTTAGCTAAAAATTTAGAAATAGTAGATAATAATCAATCTTTCAAAACTATAGGAGATGATGGAGTCCCAGAAAAAAGAATGCCAGAAATAGAATTTAGAAGAAAAGATAATCCAGATATTTCCTTAGCAGTTGATTCTAATAATAAAGAAAATCAAACTCAATTATATTTAGTTGCAGGAAATAGTCGAAGTGCTACTGAACTAGAAACAAAATATAATGTATCTCCATATGCTGATGCAAAAAATAATGAGCTAGTTCAAAGGGCTCAAGAAAATCCAGATGATGAAAGAATTGTGCATCCTAAAAAAGATGATAAAGAAGAGGAAGATAAAGACTCACATGAACCTGACCAAAGAGTCCTAGGAGAAAGTGAAGAAAATTCATAAAAATAGAAATCCTATAAGTACATTTATATTTTACTTATAGGATTTTTTACATCTATATAATCTTCTGGCTTAGCCTAGAAATTTTATATTTACAAATTTTTATTTTTTTTAATCTTTATAATTTTCTAATTCTTTAATTTTATCTCTTACTTCGGCAGCTTTTTCAAATTCTAAGTTTTGAGCATATTTTAACATTTCATCAGTTAATCTATTAATTACTTCTTCAATACTTTCACCTTGCTTAATATCCTTTGTAGCGTCAGACTCAGTTTGGTAAGTTGCTTTAATAGTTTCTCTAATTGCTTTACTAATAGTTTTAGGAGTAATATTATGCTCTTTATTATATTTTTCTTGAATTTTTCTTCTTCTATTTGTTTCAGTAATGGCCTTATCCATAGAAGGAGTAAGTTCATCTGCATACATTATAACTTTACCATCAGTATTTCTTGCAGCACGTCCAATGGTTTGTATTAAAGAACGCTCTGAACGTAAAAAGCCTTCTTTATCTGCATCTAAAATTGCAACTAAAGAAACTTCAGGAATATCTAGCCCTTCTCTTAAAAGGTTAATTCCAACTAATACATCAAACTTACCCATACGTAAATCTCTAATTATTTCCATTCTCTCTAATGCTTTTATATCTGAATGCATATATCTAACTTTAATGTCTAATCCTTCTAAATATGAAGTTAAATCTTCTGCCATTTTTTTAGTAAGAGTAGTAACTAATACTCTTTCGTTTTTTTCTGTTCTTTCTCTAATTTGTTCAATTAAATCATCTACTTGATTTGTAACAGGTTTAACCTCAATTTTTGGATCTAAAAGTCCTGTTGGTCTTATTATTTGCTCAACAACTCTATCTTTAGAATGCTCAAGTTCATAATCTCCAGGAGTTGCACTAACAAATACTACTTGATTTATTCTTTCTTCAAATTCATTAAATTTAAGTGGTCTATTATCAAAAGCTGAAGGAAGTCTAAAACCATAATTAACTAAAGTCTCTTTTCTAGCTCTATCTCCATTATACATGGCTCTTACTTGTGGTATAGTAGCATGAGATTCATCAATAAGTAATAAGAAGTCCTTTGGAAAATAATCAAATAGGGTAAATGGTGGACTACCTGGTTCTCTTCCGCTAATATGTCTCGAATAGTTTTCTATACCTTGGCAAAATCCTGTTTCTTTCATCATCTCTATATCAAAATTAGTTCTTTCCTCAATTCTTTGTGCCTCTAGAAGTTTGCCATTATCTTTAAAATATTTTACTCTTTCTTTTAATTCTTCACTTATAGTTTCAATAGCTCTTTCCATTTTATCTTGAGTTGTTACATAGTGTGAGTTAGGGAATATCATAACATGATTTCTTGTAGCTTCAACTTTTCCTGTTAATGGATTAATAACATCAATTTTTTCAACTTCATCACCCCAAAAGCTAACTCTAACTGCAGTTTCACTTTCATCAGAAGGATATATTTCAACAACATCACCCTTAGCTCTAAAAGTACCTCTTTTAAAATCTAGTTCATTTCTTGTATATTGCATATTAATTAACTTTTTTAAAACAGTATTTCTTTCAACTTGCATACCGGGTCTTAAAGAAATAATCATATGCTCATAGTCAATAGGGTCACCTAAACCATATATACAAGAAACTGATGCAACTATTATTACATCTCTTGTTTCAAAAAGAGCAGCAGTTGCAGAATGACGAAGTTTATCTATTTCATCATTAATTGAAGCATCTTTTTCAATATATGTATCTGAAGAAGGAACATAAGCTTCTGGTTGATAATAATCATAGTAAGAAACAAAATATTCAACATTATTCTCAGGAAAGAACTCTTTAAATTCTGAATATAATTGCCCAGCTAAGGTTTTATTATGCGCTAAAACTAATGTAGGCTTTTGTACTTTCTCAATAATATTTGCCATAGTAAAAGTTTTTCCAGAGCCTGTAACACCAAGTAAAGTCTGAAATTTCTTTCCTTCTTTAATTCCATTAGATAGATATTCTATTGCCTGTGGTTGATCACCAGTAGGTTTGTAATCTGAAACTAATTTGAACATCATTTTCTCCTTTCGCCCAAGAGCTCGCCCAAGAGGGACGTTGCTTTTTGGGTTTTTAATAAGTATATTATAGCAAGTTTTATAGTAGAATACAATAAAATATGTAACTTAATAAAAGATGAATAAACTATTGTAAATATGATAAAATAATGATAAAATGTTGATAACTTGAAAGGAGAGATTATTATGATAAATATTAGACCAGTTTCAGATTTAAGAAACAAATATCCTGAAATAGAAGAATTAGTTTTAAAAGAAGATGAACCTGTATATCTTACTAAAAATGGATATGGTTCAATAGTTGTAATGAGTATAGGAAAATATTCAGAGCTTATGAGCCAAAAAGAGTATGATGAATATGTAGAAAATGCTTTAGATGAGGCAGATAGAGAGGCAGAAGACTCAAATACAAGATATTATAGTCATGAGGAAGTTTTTGGAAAGATAAGGAGAAAATTAAATGGAGAAAGAATATAATATTAAATACTTACCTTCATTTTATAGAGATTTAGATGGTATTACTGACTATATTAAGTATGAGTTACAAAATGGAATAGCCGCTAATAGATTAGTTGATGAAATTGAAAATGAAATAAATAAGAGGTTGCAACATCCTGAATCTTTTGAAAAATTCCAATCGAGAAGGAAAAGATTAAATACATATTATAGAATTTATGTAAAAAATTATACTACATTCTATGTTGTAATAGATAATACTATGGAAGTAAGAAGAATTATATATTCTAAAAGAAATTTTGAAAAGTTAATTTAATGTTATAGAATTTTTGTATTAATTTTATTATTGACATTATAAAACATCTGTTTTATAATGTATAAAGCAAATTATAGAGCAAGAATGAAAGGATTAAGCATTATGAATGATAACATAGTAATAAAAGGAGCAAAAGAACATAATTTAAAAAATATTAGTTTAGAAATACCAAAAAATAAATTAGTAGTAATTACAGGTCTTTCTGGTTCAGGAAAATCATCTTTAGCATTTGATACACTTTATGCAGAAGGTCAAAGAAGATATGTTGAAAGCTTGTCTTCTTATGCTAGGCAATTCTTAGGTATAATGGATAAACCAAATGTTGAATCAATAGAAGGATTATCTCCAGCAATATCTATTGATCAAAAAACAACTTCTAAAAATCCACGTTCTACTGTTGGTACAGTTACAGAAATATATGATTACATTCGTTTGCTTTATGCAAGAATTGGTGTACCAT
>CALVOY010000064.1 GCA_944350415.1 uncultured Bacilli bacterium
TATTGGTACAATAATAATGAAGAAAAGATCCAAGAATACAAACATCTAATTATGTTAGATTTGGAAACGAAAGGGTTAAAAGATTTGTCCAAGGGAGATGATTTTGTGAGTGAGTTTGAAGATAAAATTACGAAGTTAAATGAAGAGGAAACATTTCAAAGCTTGATGACCTATGAAGAAGATCAAAAGAAGATTTTAAACACCGAGAAGAAGATTTCTTTTGAGGAAGGAGAAAAAAAGAAACAAATAGAAATTGCTAAAAACTTATTATCTTTAGGAGTAGAAAAAGAAAATATATTAAAAGCAACTGGCTTAACATTCAAACAATTAGAAGAATTAGATAATGATGAAAACCAGACTCTTTAAGAGTCTTTTTCATATTTCATATAAAAAGGTTGTTAGCCAAATAGTATGGCCAACAACCTAAAATTTCTTACTGATTATTCTTTTTAATTGTCATTATGTTGAAAATTAACAGATTGATTTTGATTTCTTTCTGCTTTTTTCTTATCACGACAGGCTTTACATCTTTTTGGTTCATTCGTAAAACCTTTTTCTTGATAAAACTCTTGATCTCTAGCAGTAAAAATAAATTCAGATCCACAATCAACACATTTGATGGTTTTATCTTTGTATTCAGTCATTTTTTTACCTCCTTAATTAAAAACTTGGATCTTTTGTTTCTTGTTTTCCGTATCTTTAATTAAGAAAGAAAAAGTTGAAATAAATAGTCCAGTGGTTCTGTATACCACAATTAAATGGTATCACATTACTATACATTATGCAATCAATATATTTTTATGAACATAACTTTAATAGTTTTGATATAATAACCCTGTGATGGTTATGAAAACGATATTAAAAAAATGTAATATATGTCCAAGAAAATGCTTAGTAGATAGAACAACAACAGCTGGGGTTTGTGGGATGAAAGATAAATTAGTGGTAGCTCGTGCTAGCCTACATATGTGGGAAGAACCATGTATATCGGGCAAAAATGGTAGTGGTACTATTTTTTTTACTGGATGCAACCTAAAATGTATCTTTTGTCAAAATAGAGATATTAGTACCAAATTGACTGGAACAGAAATCACAATAGAAGAATTTTCCAATATTTGTCTAAATCTTCAAAAGCAAGGTGCTAATAATATTAATCTAGTAACCCCTACTCACTTTGTACCACTAATAATCGAGGGACTAAAGTTAGCCAAACGACAGGGATTAACTATTCCCATCGTCTATAATACTAGTAGCTACGAAACCAAAGAAACCATTCAAATGCTAAATGGCATAATTGATATCTATTTACCAGACTTAAAGTATTATAATGAGGATTATGCAATCCGATACTCTCATGCTCCACAGTACTTTCAAATTGCTTCCAAAGCTATTGAAGAAATGATCAAGCAAGTAGGAACACCACAATTCGATCAAAATGGCATGATGATAAAAGGTGTAATTGTTAGGCATTTGATGCTACCAGGATTAAAAGAAGACACCAAGAAAATACTAAAATATTTATATGAAAAATACCAGGATGATATCTATATCAGTATCATGAATCAATATACACCTATCCAACATTTTAAACAATATTCGCAATTAAACAACAAAATTACACAAGAAGATTACGATGAAGTGATCACTTATGCTCTTGATTTAGGAATAGAAAAAGCCTTCATTCAAGAAGGCGATACAGCAAGTGAAAGTTTTATTCCTGATTTTTCGTATCAAGATTTACCAATTTAGGATCTAACTTATTACGATAACGAGATAATACTGCTTCTATTAAAAAAGCAAGGATTGCAAAAACGGGAGTAAATCCTGTTAACAATGAATGAATAGCCAAAATAAGAGTAAGAAAGCCAAAGAAAATGATAAGTCCTTTTAATATTTTTCGCGCTTTTACTCTTTTTAATTTTTCGTCATTCAAATTTCTACTCATCTTTATCCTCAATATCCGCTTCAATCACAGCATGCTTCATCTCTTGATGCACCTCATGCATTTCTCTTTTAATAATAATGGTATTTGTAAGATCTAATAAAGCATAAGTAATCATAAAAATTCCCATGACTTTCGTAATGACCAAAGCACCACCAAATGGATTAATAATAAATAAAACTCCACACACAATAATTAAAATAGAAACAATACAAGAAGTAACATAATTTATTTTTTGTTTTTTCAACTGTAAAGCATATTGTAATCGATTGATCCCATTAATCACAAAATAAATTCCTAAAATAAATGGTAAAATACTCGCAACCAGTTTTGTATTCACAATCAAAATCAAACCAATAATTACAGTAATAATTCCGCTAATGAGACTAGGCTGATACTTGTTTTTAAAATAGTCCATCAAGGATATTACACCAGGCACTAAAATAATTCCTCCTAGAATAATAGAAATCATGTGAATAATTGTATCCGGTTGAATAAATAAAAATATTCCTAGTACCAATATAACAATAGATGTAGCAATTGATGCATTAAAAATTTTGTTCATTCCTTTTCTAATATCTTCCATTTGTACCTCCTCTATCATCTTGATTATATCGTTATTTTTTGTTTTTGTTAAGATTCTTTATAAATTTTTCAAAAATTCTCTTGGCAACTTCGTTTCAAAAGTTAAAATTTTTCTCGTTCTAGGATCTTTTAAATCTAAGCGATTCGCACAAAGCAATAATTTTTTACCTTTATCATTGCCATATTTTTTATCACCAACAACAGGATGACCGATTTCTGCTAATTGTACACGAATTTGATTTTTTCGCCCTGTTTCAATTATAATTTTTAATAAACTATTTTGATTTTCTTTGATTACTTCATAATTGGTAATAGCTTGTTTCCCATCTTTATTTTTGGTTACATAAACCATATTAGCCTTGTTTTCTTTAAGATAAGAAACCAAACGATCTTTCTTTCTATCTAAAAGTCCTGTCACAACAGCAGCATATTCACGCCTAATAGCAACATTCTCCCAATTTTCTTGAATTTTATTTCTCAAATCTTCGTTTTTGCAAAACAGTACCAAACCACTAGTTTCTCGATCCAATCTATGAACGATAAATATTTTTTCGCGATTCTGTTTGCTATGCACATATTCTCTTACCATATGATATAGAGTTCGATTTTTTTCCTTATCAGTAGATATAGTTAACATACCACTAGGTTTATTTACCACCAAATAGTCAGTATCTTCATAAACAATATCTATAGTACCAATTTTCGTAATCTTTTTTTCTTTAGAGATTTCAATTACTTGTCCTTTTTTTATTGGAATATCATGTCCAAGTGGTACTTTCCCATCTACGGTAATACTTTTATATTTGAATAAGCTTTTAATTTTCTTTTTCGTATAATCTGTATTTATAATTAGATAATCTATTAAATTACTTGCTTGTTTGACGATTAATTTCATTTCACAATACTCCTCGTATAATAGTTTTTGTAAGAGATAAATTGTATAATTTTTTCTTACATTGACTATTTTATTTTTATTCTATTTTTAAAGTAAAATAGTTAAACTTTTTTGGATTATTTTACCCTTGTGTTATTATATTGTTGAAATATGATAACTAGGATCTATTCTGTTTACTCCTGTAACCCATAATTGGTGTTTACTATTTAAGAATGTTTCCCTACTTATTAGTTATTATCCTTCTAACTCAGATGATGTTTCTCTTTTAAGTTTAATCGCAGCAAATTATCCTTAAACAAAGATGTATTCTTATAACGAGGTTGTTGTCATACTTTTAAGCAAGGGTATCTATAGTCTATT
>CALVOY010000065.1 GCA_944350415.1 uncultured Bacilli bacterium
CTTCCAAAAACAATGACAAGAACTCTAACAATTTGCTCTAATATTTGACTAACTGAAGTAGGAGAAATAAATTTATGTCCTTGTAAATAACCACGATAAATGCTAAGAAGTGGTACAACTAAAACAGCAGAAGAAATTACTCTTACTACAAAAGTAATATCCTCTATATCATTCCCACCAGATACATTACCAATAATTAAGATAGCAACACCTCTAGCAAAAATAAACATAATTAAAAAGCAAAGAATTCCTAAGAAAAATAATACCTTTTTTCCCAATTTAAAAGTTCTTCTCTTCGCATTATAATATCCTAATACATTGTATTCACTAACAATTTTACTAATAGCAAGAGGAATACCTGCCTGTGAAATACTTAAAAATATAGAATAAATAGAATAAGCATAACCATATAAAGCGCCCCCTTGCTCACCAATAATAGCATAGAAAGGGATTACATAAACAATACCTAAAATTTTGCTGAGTACAATACCAAAGGTAGCAATAAAAGCTCCCTGCATAAATGAACTTTTCTTCATGTTAGGCATCCTCCATTCTGTCTGTAACTAATATACCACAAAATCATAAATTTTAACATAAAAGAACATGAATTACAGAGAATTTAATTTACAAACTAGCATTTTATCGTTATAATATATCCAAAAAAAGAAGGTGATAATCATGAAAAAACAAATAGAAAAATATAAGTCTCAGAACTATGGAAGCGAATCTATTGATATCACATTAGTATGCCGTAACTATCTATTAGAAAACAACTTTCATGAAAATTCAGCTAGCAAAAATATAGAGTTATTAGAACAAGTACTAGTAAATTATTCTGTTATAAAACTATCCGAATGGAATCCAGATTATGAAAAACTAGCAATCGAAAATTGGGATGATCTAAATATTGTAATAAATGCATTAAATGATCAAATACCGACTTATGAAGAAAAAAAAGGTTTCTTTGCCCAATACACTCTTTGTATTTTGTATATCTATGCATCCATCATGAAACAAACTAACATCGAATGGAATCAATCCAAGGATGCTGAAGATCTTTATACTTATATAACAGATAATGGAATATTGAAAAAAGTAATTACGAAAGAAAGCACTCCACCTCATGAAATCCCAATACAATTATTAGAAAAAATAAAATCCTATAACTCTAAAACAAAAAATCCTGTTTTAAAGAAATAGGATTTTTTATTTATAAATCGTATGATTATCAAATTTTTGCACAATGGCAAGCGCTTTTTGGGTAAGATTCTGAATTTTCTGAATTTTAAACTTACGAAACCATCTACTTTGCGATAACTCTTTCTGTAATTCTATAGATTCACTTAAATAATTAGATAACTGTAAGAGTGCCCTCTCTTGATCAACGATAGAGTCAAAAAAATGATCGATTTCTGAAATTTGACCCTCAAATCGCAATGTTTCCACTGTCGACAGAAAAGTTTTATTTTGTAGTAATTGTCTACATACAATAGATTCCAAAAGATAACTATTAGAGTGATAATTATGATCAATAGCATGATAAATAGAATACAAAGTATTTTGTATGACTGAGTTGGAAATCTGATAGTGAGAAAAATCCCGAATCGTATCAATAATCATCTCTGTTTGCTTGGTATTGATCACTTCCTCTAAAATTACTTTTTCATTTCTTCTTATAAAATTCAAATTCTGTTTATCAAAATAATGATAAACCAATCCTGTTCGTAATACAACTTCATCTTGAACTAAAAATTCATTCTGCATAGAGTTAACGGCATGATTAAATTCGTGTACTAAATTATCTAAAAGCTGCATTAATCCAATATTCTGATAATTATTTAATACAATACCCTTAATAACTTCATATTTCCCATTTTGAAGAGTAGGCTTACTAAAATAATAAGCTTGATAAACTTGATCTTGCTTATCATCAATTAAAATAGGAACAGAAGAAAAACACTGTTCTAATAAAGATTGATAACGAATTCCGTACTTTAAAATAAAAGCTGGAATCATAACATATAAAAGGTGTGTAATATTATCAGGATAATGGTATAAGCGAGCCAAAGAATCACTAAATTGTATTTCGTGTTCAATTAATTGATTGATAAGATCATCATTATATTGCATATTATAATTTTCTCTCCTCTCCTTTTTGTTTTAAGGAAGCAGGTATAATCACACCATCTCCATATTTTTCTGAAATATCATCCATAACTTCTTGAATTTTATGATTCGATAAATCTTTTTCTTGCTCAAATAAGGAAAGCTGTCTATTGTGGTTTTCTGTAAAATCAGAAAGACGAATACCAAGTAGACGCAATGGTTCCCCTCTCCAACCTTTATTCAAAACTTCTAAAGCATACTGATAGATTTCAGAAGTTACATTAGTAGGATTCATAATTTTTATCTGATGAGAATAGGAAATAAAATCTCCTGTTTTAAATATGAGTGCAACTGTTTTAGCATAAAGTTTTTCCTGTCGTGCTTGTCTTCCAACCTTTTCTGCTTGTTTCATTAAAATTTGCTTAAATTCATAAATCGAATCTGTATCTTTTGGTAAAGTCTCTGTTACACTAATACTTTTATGGATACCATTATGCTGTTCAGGATTCACTTCACTAAAGTCAATTCCATTGGCATAATGATGCATCATCTCTCCTTGACTCTTAAATCTTCTTGTTAAAAAGTGAATATCCATTTTAGCCAAATCTCCAATAGTATGAATTCCCAACTCCATTAAAGTTTTACTAGAGGCTTTCCCCACCATAAATAATTCTGTTACAGGTAGAGGCCACATTTTCTTTTCTATTTCATAATGAAATAATGTATGTACTTTATTAGGTTTTTCAAAATCACTAGCCATCTTTGCACATAGTTTATTGTTAGCAATTCCAATATTTACAGTATAACCAAACTTCTCATAAATTTCATTTTTTATTTGATACGCTAATTGAATAGGATCTGGATACAACAATTCAGTTCCTGTCATATCTAAGAAACACTCATCGATTGAAAAGCGTTCTATTTTATCAGTAAACTGGCAAAAATACTGATAGAGTTGATCCGATTGTCTATGATACAGCTGATAGTCTGCCGGAAAAATTTTTAAGCCTGGACACTTTCTTCTAGCCATATACAAAGGTTCTGCTGTTACAACTCCCATCTTTTTAGCAACAGGACTCTTTGCTGTCACAATACCTCTTCTTTTTTCCTCATCACCACCAATGACAGAAGGAATCGTTCTAATATCAATAGGATATCCTTTTTTTAATAAATCTACTGCAGTCCATGATAAAAAAGCATTATTTACATCAATATGAAAAATAAGTCTTTCTTTCATACTACCACCTAAAACTATTATAAAACAAGAACATCAAGGAAACAATCGAACAACTTATTTTTTATAATAAATAATCATTGCTGAAAAACAATAAATCTGTTCTTCACTAAAAATCCCCATAGAAACTTGATACTTAATATCAATAATTTCGATAGTATCATCTAAAAAATCATTGATAGCACTTTCTAAATCTTTTTCATCTTCAAAATCAAATACCTTTACTTTCATAGTATCACCTAAATTTAGTATAAAAGAAAAAAGATAAGAAAAATGTTGGATTTTCTTATCTAAAGTCTAATAAAATTATTTATTAATAACATACTCTAAAGAAACAGTATCACTTAAGTCTTGATCAATGCTCGCTTTTAAATAAGTGCCTTCTTCTTCAGCTAGGCTATCTCCGATATATCCTACCAATGTGGTAACAGTATCAGCTTCATCTGTTAATTGGATACTAATATTCTTTAAGCTATAAATATCTCCACTCTCATTGTAGACTTCAGCTGTAAATGTAGTGATTCCATTTTCATAAACTAATTCTGCATTTTCAAATGATAATCCATCTACACTTTGATTCCTTAAATAGCCACTGTTAGGATCTGCT
>CALVOY010000066.1 GCA_944350415.1 uncultured Bacilli bacterium
CAAGTTCTAAAAATGAAATATTAAAAAATAAAAATGCTTAAAAAAGCCTTTTAAATAAAGGGATAGCAAGCATTTTGATACATAAAAAAATGGTGTTCCCATGAGTTTAGACCACACCCCTCCTAAGCGATAGGTCGTGAGTTCGATTCTCGCCGGGAACACCATATTGTATTAAATCTTGTAAATAAAGAATTTATGAGATTTTTTTATATACAGTGTACTGATGTAGGATTTGCTATTTTTTAATAGAGGAAGTTTGATATTTTTAGAGCAGTTTAATAATTCTGTTTATTCTAAGTTAGATAATATTAACAATGTTAGGTTAATAAATCAGAATCACTTTATATATTAATTAAGATATGTTAAAATTTATTCATAAGCGTAAACAGGAGCTTTGTAAAGGAGAATTTACTATGTATAATTTTGAACTTATGGATAATGAAAAAGTAATCAGAATATTTGATGAAGTGTTTATAAAACAAGGAGAAAATGAAAAAAATACTACGATAATATTAACTAATAAGAGATTATTATTTTTAGATTATATAAATGTAAACGAGGGATTAGAGGTATTAAGAATAGCAAGAGGTGCTGAGTATATAAGGTATAAAGAAACATATTATCAAATTGACTTAAATGACATAGTAGACATTATTAAGGGCCAATATTATCAAGTTATCTTAAAAAATGACATAACATTTGAATTTGATAATGAAGAATTATATAGTCTATTAAAAAGCTAATACATATATAAAATAGGTTGATAAGCTTGTGAAAAATAAAAAAGAAACAGCAGATATAAACATTTGAAAGATATTGGAAAAAGTTTGAATTTTAATATAAAATTTGTCTTTATGCAACGAAAAAAATTGTAATTTTTTGATAACATTTATATAAAAGGACAAAACATATAAGAAAGAAGTTGAAAATTTTATATTATTATATATATTATTGCTTTAATCATATCAATAACTGATTAAATTTATCTAATAATTACCAATAAAAAGAAAATGGTTTTAAAAATAGATAATTATACAAAGGGAAAATATAAAGATTTTTAAAATTAGGAGTAATGAACATGATACAAAATTTGAAAGACAAATATGTATTTTTTGATGTTGATGGAACTTTATCTGAATATAGATATAGAAATCAAGTTTACGCTGGAAGAAATCCAGAACTAGGCTGCCAAACTCTAAATGATTTTTTATTTAGCGATTTATTTCTTAAATCAAGACCGCTTAAAACAATGCAAAAAATTATTTCACAATTAGATAGTGATAAAATTTTTGTTTTAGGTACTGTTGTATGTAATAACGAAGTAGAACAAAAATACATATGGTTAGAGAAATATTTTCCAAATTTTAAAAAAGAAAATATTATATTTGTTAGTTCTACAATGCTAAAACCTGAAGTTATTATAGAATATTCAAAACATTTTAATATTCCACTATCTAAAATGGCTTTTGTAGATGATAGATTAGATGTTTTAAGAAAAGCAGAAGAATCGGGAATTACTGTATACCATCCTAGTTCATTTACAGAATAGGACACTAAAATAATGAAAAGATTATTAAGAATTGGATTTGATTTATCATTATTATCATTTATTCCTATTTTATCCTGGTTCTTATTAGGAATAACAGTAGATAAAAATTTAATAAATATATTTACACTAACATATCCGCTACAATTTATATATTATATACTTAAATCAGTATTCTCAACAGGTGCTAATATCAGTAAAGAAAGAGATAAAAATGAAAATGCCGTGATGTCCGGTCTTCTGATAGGAAGTATTATTTCGACTATTATATTTGCGATTGTTATACTTAATATAGAAAAATATATTAGTTTTATGAATATGGATATTACTATATATAAAACATTTACAATATATTCCGTTCTAAATTTATATATATGCTTAGAGTTTGCAATGATATTAGATAAGCTATATTATGAAGAAAAAAATAAATTGGCTAACAAGTATTCGATCATCTACAATTCATTAAACTTTATTTTATTAATTGGAACATCTCTCATAATAAAAAATCAGAGTATTATTATAAGTGTTACTTTAATTCCTCTAGCGTTATTTACTATTTATGTGATTATAAAAAATAGTAATAAATTCAATCTAAAATTAGATATATTAAAGTGCATTAAATATGATTCAGTAGAGTTGTTTAATAATATTGCCTTTTTTCTGATATTTTTGTTTGGCTTAAGTAATGCTTTGGAATTTGGTGAAAAATATGCTTCGGCTTTGACTTTTGTTGCACTTATTACTGATACACAGTGGGATACGGCTAATGCTATGGTTACAGCTGCCACTATTGATATTAGCAAGAATCATTTCAATTATAAAATTCATAGAAATAATGCTTATAAGTTTTTAGGTATATTGTTTTTAACTAGCTTAATGATGTTCGGATTATTATATAATTTTTATAATTTGGATTTTAAAATAACTATGATTTTCTTTTCCTTTGAAATAGTTAATTTTATTATTTATCCAATATATAGAATTAAAACTTGCTATCTTCAGTTAGAATGGTCTGCTCTTAAAACAACCTCAAATAAAATTATTGCTTCAATTTTAAGAATGATAATGTCGTTACTGAAAACTCCATATTGCACAGGAATTGGGCAAGTTTGTTCATCTATATATCAATTTATCACGGTAAGTATATTTTTTAAGATAAATTATAAGGTAGATGAAATGGGAAATATAATTTTTAGAAATAAAAGTAATACATAAATTTACATTGCCTTCTATAAAATATTTTTGAAGTAGATTAATTATATTATTGATATTCCCAATCGGGTTAGTAATAAAATTCGAATAATCAGAATAATTAAGAAAAACCATTTGTTTTTTTAATTATAATCATTACATTTTAAAATAAGATTCCTAGTAAAGTTAGACTGAGATAGTCTGGCTTTATTAGATTTTTCTGCTAACATTTGTTTTTCATCTTTATTTGAAATATATTAATGCTAATATTTCTTTTTCTCATAATTAACTTTATTTTTTCAAAATGAGGGTATAGGCTTTCCCATAATAGAATTCGTATGAGAATAAAAATTCAGTGCTAACTAGGACATAAATTCTAATTTGTACTCACACATTTAAGTCATAAATTTTAAAGGACTGCAAAGCAAGCAGTCCTATTTTTACGCATAAATTAGTTCATTTTAAATAATTTCTATTAGGTGGGAGAAACTATTTTTATATTCATTACTGACTGAAACAATTGGTTAATCAAGTTTCATTAAAAGAGTAATATAACATGCTTTAAATAAAAACTCATGAACCGTTTCCAATCCGTAAGTTGTATTCAAATGGAGCGGACAAGGGGAATCGGACCCCCACAGCAACCTTGGCAAGGTTGTATTCTACCATTAAACTATGTCCGCATGGAGGGCCTAGTCGGATTTGAACCAACGATCAGGGAGTTGCAGTCCCACGCCTTACCACTTGGCTATAGACCCATTATAATATATAATATGCAATTTTCATGCACATTTTCATTCTACTAGAAAAAAAAATAAAAGTCAATAAAAATACTTGCTTTAAATAACTTTTATGCTATAATTGTAATTGATAATGATTATCAATAGGAGTATATAATGAATTATCGAAATACAAAACAAAAATCTATCATTTTAGAAGTTATTAAGGAGAGTAAATGTCATCCTACTATATCCGAAATTTATGAAGAGGTTCAAAAAATTGACCCTTCTATTGGACTAGCTACCGTTTATCGCAATGTAAAGAAATTTGTAAATGATAAACAAGTCTTCCAAATTAAAACCAAAAGCGGGATTGATCGTTATGACTATTGGACAGATCACATTCATTTTGAATGCCTAAGATGCGGTAAAATAATAGATATTCCAGATGATGAATTACTAAAAACATTATCTTTAGAATTTCGAAATCGTCCAGAACATATTAAAAAATATAATTTAATGTTAGAAGGATATTGTGAAAGTTGTAAGAGAGGTAGTAATGAAGAAGAAATATCGCTGTAAAATATGTGGGTATATTGAAGAATATGATGGTGAACTTCCAGATGATTATATTTGTCCTATCTGTGGAGTAAACAAAGAAATGATGGAAGAGTGGCAAGAACCATCATCAAAAGAGATAAAGAAACAAGAATATCAGCAAGTAGATTCATCGAATTCTGAACATAGAATTCCAATTAGTGCAGATAATCCTAGTATTGCTAGAGTTTTGGATAAATGTGTAGATTGTGGAATTTGTAAAGATGTTTGTCAAAATACAGTTGGTATTTGTTATCAAAAAAAGGTAGAGGGAAATCCTGCTTGTATTAATTGTGGACAGTGTATTTTAAATTGTCCGGTTGCAGCAATTACCCCAAAATATGACTATCAAAAAGTTAAATTAGAGTTAGAAAATCCAGAAAAAATAGTAATTGCTTTAACTAGCCCATCTGTTAGAGTTTCTTTAGGAGAAGAATTCGGTTTAGAAGCAGGAACGAATGTAGAAGGAAAACTAGTAGCATCATTAAAAAAACTAGGATTTGATTATGTTTTTGATACTACTTTTGGTGCAGATCTAACCATCATGGAAGAGGCAAGTGAATTAATAGAAAGAGTTCAAAATCAAACCAAATTACCTCAGTATACAAGTTGCTGCCCTTCTTGGGTAAAATATGCTGAAATTTATCATCCTGAATTAATTCCGAATATATCAAGCTGTAAAAGCCCAATTGGGATGCAGACTACGATGATAAAAACATACTTTGCTAAAATCAATCATTTGGATCCTAAGAATATTATAACAGTAGCCATTACGCCATGCACAGCCAAGAAAATGGAAATTCAAAGGGATCAGTTACAAGATAGTGGAAAATATTGGGGATTAGATATTAGAGATGGTGATTTTGTCTTAACCGCTAGTGAACTAGGAAAATTCTTAAAAGAAGAGCATATTGATTTTTTATCATTAACAGATAGTCCTTATGATCAAGTCTTTGAAAGAGGTAGTGGTGCCGGTGTTATTTTTGGGAATACCGGTGGAGTTACGGAAGCTGCTATTCGTACTGCTTACTATTTACTTACAAGAGAATATCCTAAAGAAAAGCTATTACAGTATGAAGAAATCAGAGGATTGGATGGTATAAAAGAAGCCACAATACAGATTCAAAATTTAGAACTCCATGTAGCTGTAGTTCATGGATTGCCAAATTTAGAGAAACTTCTAAAGCAAGGTGTTCAGAAGTATCATTTTATTGAAGTAATGAATTGTCGTGGAGGTTGTATTGGTGGTGGTGGGCAACCATTAGTACCAATGATGAAACAAGATGAAATTCGTCAGAAAAGGATTGCTGGTTTATATCATTGTGATACAATTAGTAAAGTTAGGAATTCTTATGAAAATCCTGATATTATAAAAATATATGATGAGTTTTTAGAGAGACCAATGAGTAAAATTGCTCATGAGTTACTACATACAACTTATCAAGATAGAAGTATGTTATTAAAAGAGAAATCTTTTAATATAGATAAAATAAATGAAGGAAGGGAAATTAAAATGGATTACGAAAAATTAAAAGGTTCAAAAACAGAACAAAACTTAATGACAGCATTTGCTGGAGAAAGTCAAGCTAGAAACAAGTATACTTACTATGCTTCTAAAGCTAAAAAAGATGGTTATGAGCAAATTGCAGCAATTTTTGAAGAAACTGCAAACAATGAAAAGGAACATGCTAAATTATGGTTTAAATATTTACATAATGGTGATATTCCTACAACCATGGATAATTTAAAAGATGCAGCAGCTGGTGAAAACTATGAATGGACAGATATGTATGCTAAATTTGCAGAAGAAGCCAAAGAAGAAGGGTTTAATGAATTAGCATATCTATTTGATGCTGTAGGAAAAATCGAAAAAGAACATGAAAAGAGATATTTAACACTTCTTAAAAATGTAGAAGATCAAACTGTATTTGAAAAAGGAGAAGACAAAATTTGGATTTGTCGTAACTGTGGACATGTATATGTAGGAACCAAAGCGTTAGACATCTGTCCTGTATGTAAACATTCAAGAAGCTTTATGGAAATCAAAGCAGATAATTATGAATAAAAATGAGACTAGCAAATAGTCTTTTTTTTGAAAAATTTACCAAATATATTACTAATAAGTGTTGAAATATAAGGGTTTTGCATATGTTATACTAGTGAAAGTAGTACTCAGATTAGGGGTTAGTGTAGAATAAGTGTGGAGATTTTTCACCTAAAAAATAAGATTTATAATTTAAACTAATTGTAAGTTAGAAGGAGTAGATAGTCAATATCTATTCCTTTTTAAATTACATAGATTTCTTGTCTTAAATGGGTTAATTCTTTTAATTTGTTGTTTTCTGATGGAGAATCAAACATAGGTAAATTAGTATTTATTTTATATTCTAAGGGATGATTTGATGTTAGCTTTTGATCATACTTTATATTGCACACTTTCTTAATTTTAATATTTATATCTTCATAATTATTATTTCCAAACTTTAAATTATAATAATCTTGAATGGTTAATTCATGCTTATTAGCATGATAAACAAGTAATTTTAATTTATTTTCTAGACCTTGTTCAGAAAATCCATAAGGAGAAGAAGTGATATATCTAGCAAAAGCATGATTAACATGACCTTCCATGGAACAATGAACTTTATAGTCTTCATCATTTTGATTTTTAATTCCCTCTAAATTATTAATAATATAATTCATATGTTCTTTCATATATTTTTCTTGTTCTGGATATATTTTTATTTGAGATTTGACAAGCAATTTGAAATCATCTATCAAATCATTTCTAATAAAATCATCAGCAGTATTTCGTAATTGTGTATCATTTTTGAAAATATATCTTAAGTGTTTTCTCATATAGTGAAAAGGATCAAGGACAAATTTAGCATCAGGAAAACAATTAGTATAATTTTTAATACCAGAAGCACCATCACCAGATACAAATATAACCTTAAATTTATCAATATCATATTTTTTATTAACATAGTCGAAGATGACTTCCCATAATTCTTCATATGTTAGTTTAGATGAAGCAAAGTAACGAATATTTTGAAGTTTTTTCCTTTTAACAAATTCTTCCTCATATCCTTCGTGTACAATAGCACAAGGACATATTTTATTACCACCTTTTTGAAGGTTAGCATGAATTTCATCCATTTCGATATATAAAATATTGGGTTGATTAGTAGACTTGGTAATAACTTCATTTATTGAACCATCTAATACCTTAATCTTTTTAGAAACAGTACTTCTTGAAATGATAATATTTCGTAAAGCGTGTCTAGCAGCTTGACTCATATTTTCTTCCATAGCATATTTGGTTAATTGATATTCAGCTTCATTGGTTAATCTTTGATAAGGTTTTAAATGAAGAATATCTCGTAATGGGATATAATATTCCATAGTTTCTTTATTAATATAAGAAGTTGAATTTATAGTTATTAGTCCAACAGATGTAATAAGGGTTCTTTTTCTAGTTTCTTTTATATTGAATTCTTTTTTTCTTTGTTTAGATTTTTTAAAACTTTCATCGAAATAGTTTAAAAAAGATTCATATAATTTAAGTGTAAACAAATCTCCAACATCTCTAATTTTACTTTCTAAATTAAGTGGATTTAAATTGTTTTTAAAAATTTCATTAAATCTGTTAGTGATTTCATTAATAAGTGGTATAATTTTCATACGGTTAAAACCTCGCTTTCTATTGTTTTTAGACAACTCAATTATAAAGCTTTTTTAGGTTTTTAACCGTTTTTTTATTTTATAAGGGTTTGTTTTCGTAATCTCCACACTTTGGATACACTATCGCAATATTCCGTATTTTTGACAAAAGGCATTATATCTGTATAATACTTGTTACCAAGAAAGGAGTAACTTATGTTAAAAGAAGTGGAAGGATCTATTAATAGATTGGAAAAATTATATTACAGTATTACCAAAAAAATGATTGAAAAGTATGATTATTTAAAGACAAAGGAAAATGTAGAGTTTTTAATTGAAGAATATAAAATAGCAAAATTTCAATATTTAGTTTCTGACAGTTCTTTACAGCAAATTACCTCTTGTTATAACTTTAAACATGCTCAAAAAACAATGAATAAAAATGATAGACTTGGAGATGAAATTGCTAAAAGAATAGATTCTAAAAATATGGTTGATAGCGTGGATGCTATCTTTAAATCAATATTAAAAATAATACCACTAACAGAAAGAAAGTATTGTATTTTTTGTTTAATTAATAATCATTCAGAGCGAATGCTAATGGAAGATTTGGGAATTACAAAAAGGCATTTAGAACATATCAAAGAAAATTGCATTTTAAAAATAGCATTAGCTTTTCATATTGAAGTATTAAGATAATATTCAATTTTGTTAAAATTTTAGGAGGAATTTATGGCAAAGAAAAAACAAAAATCCCCAACACCATATTATGATACCAAAGCATATAAAATAATAACAGATATTATAGTCGTACTAGGTATGATAATTAGTATAGCTAGTTTATATATATCAGTATTAGTAAGAAAAGATACAGCTGAATTATCTAAGTTTTCAGACAAACCAATTTATTATACGATCAGCTTATATCCAAATCAAAATACTAAGGAGTCTATAGTATCTGACAAATATTTAAATTTAGATTTAACATTAGTAGTAGATGATTTTCAAATCAAAAAAAGAAATTTTTTAGATGTTAATTATAATGCTGTATTTACCAGAATCAAATATTATATGGTATATGATTATTCTCTTTCTGATAAAAATTATAAATATATGAAATATTCATTAGATGATAAAACAGAAGCAAAAATGTTGTACGAAGATAATTACTATATAGCTCCAGTCGAACTAAATTACTCATTAACACCAAATAAAGAATTTTGCTATATTTTAATATATACGGAAACAACTTCTCAAAAGAACTTAGATTTGATCTTTTTTAAATATTATGACAATGACAATTCCTTTACTCTAGATACCATAACTGATGAAGAAGGAAAAGAAAAAATAGATATTATGCGTATTGAATATGATACTTATATATGCAAAGATTATTTTATAGATCTATGGTCAGAAAAAGACGAATCCAAAAAGCAAGATATAGAATTAATGTTTGATGTATATAATGATTTAAGACAGAAATTGATTGGATAACTTTATAAGAATAGATGATTATATAAGAAAAAAGATAAATGAATTATAAATATAGAAGATAAAGATTTTAAATATTTTTTAATTTGAAAAAATAGCTTTCTAAACTATATTATATAGTGTATACTAAAATTAGTAGGTGAGAGATTTGAAAAGAAATTTAATTAGTTTATTCATAACAGCAATAATAGGATTTGTTATCTATTATTTTACATTGCCAGCTTTCAATATCCATAGTTTAGGATTTTGGTTCTATGTTATCGCACTACTTATCATATATTCCATAGTGTTATTATGCTTTTCTATTGATAATAAAGGAAATTTAGTGCATTCTAAAAAAATATTGTCAGGAAGTATGATTGGAATATTTGTAATCTTCTTTGGAATTATCTTTATAGATTTTATTTTATCTCCAGTATTTCAATCAAAAAGTTATTCTAAAAGAATTACAGTGAATGAAGGGGAGAATTTTACAGAAAAGATTGCTCCTGTAGATTTTAATTCCATTCCTTTACTAGACAAAGATTCTAGTCAAAAATTAGGTGATCGTGTAATGGGACAAATGCCCGAATTAGTATCTCAATTTTATGTCTCAGATCTGTATACACAAATTAATTATAATGATATGACTATTCGAGTTACACCACTTGAGTATAATGGCTTCTTTAAATATTTATCCAATAAAAAGGAAGGAGTAAAAGGATATATTACAGTAAACTCTGTTACAGGAGAATCTAATTTAATCAAATTAGAAAATGGAATGAAATATGTACCATCGGCATTTTTTAGTAAAGATTTAAATCGCTATTTAAGATTCAAATATCCGACGAAGATTTTTGGAGAAAAGACATTTGAAATTGATAATGAAGGTAATCCTTATTGGATTGTTCCTACTCTTCAGTATAAAGGAGTGGGGTTAAGAAAAGAAATCGCAAGTGTTGTTATTCTGGATCCAATTACCGGAAAAAGTAAAGAATATAAAGTGGCTGATGTTCCTACTTGGGTGGATCATGTCTATTCTGCTAGTTTAATTATTGATCAAGTTGATGATTGGGGACAGTACAAATCTGGTTTCTTAAATTCTATTTTTGGTCAAAAAAATGTTGTGCAAACTACAGAAGGTTATAACTATACAACAATGAATGATGATGTATATTTGTATACTGGAATTACTTCGGTATCATCAGATGAATCTAATATAGGATTTATCTTAACCAACATGAGAACAAAAGAAACTAACTTTTATGCAGTACCAGGAGCTGAAGAATATTCCGCTATGGAAAGTGCTAAAGGCCAAGTGCAACAAATGAATTATGAATCAACATTTCCATTATTGATTAATTTAAATAATAGAGCTACATACCTAATGTCATTAAAAGATGCAGCAGGTCTTGTTAAAATGTATGCCTTTGTGGATGTAGAAGATTATCAAAAAGTAGTGATTACAGATAGCGCTAAGGGAATTGAAGCTGCAGCAGCAAATTATTTAAATAATGTTGATTTAGAAAAAGATACTACTAATATGATTACCAAAGAAATTGAAATTGCTTCAATCCATCAAACAAGTATTGATGGAACTACATATTATTATATAAAAGATAACGATGAGAAAAAGTATTCTGTTTCTATAAAAGTGAACAAAAACATTTTGCCTTTCTTAAATGTTGGAAGTAAAGTATCTATTTCTTACAGTATGGAAAAGGAAGTTACCGAAATTATAAATATCGAGGAAAAGTAGTATTAAAGTGCAAAAATTGTAAATAAAATAGAAAGCTGGCATATAATAAAGTGTCAGTCTTTTTAATATAAATTTCTACAGAATTGTGGAAAAAAGAAAAAAAGTCGAAAAAAGTAAAAAAATGACTTGACTAAGAGAGATAGTGATGATATATTAAATGGGCATTCGCGGAGAAAGCGGAAGCAAAAAGGAAAAATACCAAAAAAAGGCAAGAAAAAAGAAAAAAAGAGATTGACAGAGGGAAAAAAATTTGGTATATTAATGAAGCAACTTGTAGAAAGAAACAAGAAGACATGATCTCTGAAAACTGAGCAAAACGTCAAGTAATTTGAGAAGCTAGGAAGTACTAAAAAGAAAAAGTTCAAACGAACGAAAAAATATATTTTTTTTGGAGAGTTTGATCCTGGCTCAGGATGAACGCTGGCGGCATGCCTAAGACATGCAAGTCGAACGAGGCGGCCCACTGAAATAAATGGAAATTGGAGTGCTTGCACAAAGATGGAAATATATTGACGTGGAACTTCCGCCTAGTGGCGCAAGGGTGAGTAACACGTGGGTAATCTACCTTAGAGACTGGGATAACAGTTGGAAACGACTGCTAATACCGGATGATATGTAAGATGATACGTTATCTTATATTAAAAGGAGCCTTTAAAGCTTCACTTTAAGATGAGCCTGCGGCGTATTAGCTAGTTGGTGGGGTAAAGGCCTACCAAGGCAACGATGCGTAGCCGACCTGAGAGGGTGATCGGCCACACTGGGACTGAGACACGGCCCAGACTCCTACGGGAGACAGCAGTTAGGAATA
>CALVOY010000067.1 GCA_944350415.1 uncultured Bacilli bacterium
CAAATGGTTCTTTTGAAAATGGATCTGCTAATTGGCAAATAAGCAGCGCCGTGACATTTAGTGTATCTAATGGCATCGCAACTATTATTTCTCCTACAGAATCATGGAGATCACTGATTGGAACAGATTATACAATTGGAAATAGCAATACATATATGCATAAATTTTATCTTTTAGTAAAAGCTAAAGCTCCATCTGCTGCTTATTAATTTGGATTTGGGATGAGTCATATGGGAGGTAGTGTTTTCACTGCACCAAAAATAACTTATGAAGAAGGACAATATACAAAAAGTTCAGGAATTGTTATTCCATCCAATTATGTATCAGCTACAGATTTTTATTTTGGTATATATCATCAATTAGAAACGCAATCTCAAGAAACATTGTATATAGATTATATTCTAATAATAGACTTAACAGCAACATTTGGAAGCGGGAATGAACCAGATAAAGAATGGTGCGATAACCACATTAATTATTTTGATGGTACTATTACTATATATAAGTAAAATTATTTTACTGTAAATATATTCTTCTAAGGTATATATATGTATTAGCAATCCAACCATCATATGGAATTTGAGTATGACCATTATATATTTCAATAAATGGATATCCATACCCGTTAATATTACTAACATCTATACATATATTTATAGATGTTTGATTATCTGTTTCTACTAAGTAGTCCGCAACACGTGCATTAGTGTACCCATCTAATGTAACTCCATAATATATTCCTTGACCTGTTCTTTCTTGTTTTGGTATATAGTATTCCATATCAAAACATAAATTACTATAATTAGTGAAATTTATATGATTTTTAGTACTTAAATTACTACCACTCCAAACAGTTGTAATTCTATTATATATTCCTTTTTCTTCTTTTATAAATCCACTATCTAATCTTGGTAAGTTATGTGGTCCATTATCTGCAATAAACCAACCGCCTGTAATATCTGCATATTCATTACCCAAATAATATAAATTAGTTTCTAATTTAGTTAATTAGAAGATTTTTAAAATTGTTATTTTTCCTATATTTTATATAGTTAATCTAAAAATTCAAAAAGTTATAAAATAGAAAAAAATATTAAAAAAAGCACTTAAAAAAATAATTCATTTTTCTTAAATTTTTACTTGTGCATAAAGTAACTTTTTTGTCCTTTTCTAAAATTTATGTTATCTTAATTTTGAAAAGGAGTGTGGTTGTGTGAAAATAAAACCAAAAAAATTTCATATGGAGAGTTAGCTATAGAATGGTTAGCTTATAAAAAATCTTATGTAAAGGAGTCAACTTATGCAAATTATTCCGATATAATTTATAACCATTTGATTCCGGATTTAGGAAAAAACTATCTTCAAGATATTAATCATAATTTATTACAGCAATATATCTTAGATAAATTAAAATCAGGAAGAATAGGGGAAAATAGTTCTCTTTCTGAAAAAACTGCCAAAGATATTATGATGGTACTAAAAAATAGTCTAAAGTATGCTATGAATCAAGGTGTAATGAGTGTAATTAATCTAGACTTTACATACCCTAAAAATCATAAGAAACAAAAACTATATATTCTTTCAAAGCGAGAACAAAAGAAAATTACAGATTATATTTTAGAAAACTTAAATCCAAAAAACCTTGGAATTTTAATTTCTTTATATTCCGGAATGAGAATTGGAGAAATATGCGCACTAAAATGGTCTGATTTCGACTTTAAAAATAATATTATTCATGTTAATAAAACATTACAGAGAGTTTATTTAAAAAACGAGAAACAACAAATAACATCCAAAATCGTTATTTCTACTCCAAAAACCTTAAATTCTAATCGTGATCTTCCTATGAGTAAGGAGTTTGCTACACTTATCAAACCCCTAAAAACCAATAGTAAATTTTATATTTTAACATCCGATTTAGCAAATACAGAACCTAGAGCTTATCGAAAACATTTTACTAGCGTACTCAAAAAACTAAAAATCAAACCCATCAACTTTCATAGTCTTAGGCATACTTTTGCTACAAACTGTATTAGTCTTGGAATTGATTATAAAACGGTTAGTGAATTGCTAGGACATTCCGATATTAGCGTTACATTAAATTCATATGTTCATCCCAATTTATCACAAAAAAAGAAATGCATGAATATTCTTTGGAAAAACCACAATTAGCATAAAATAAAAACTTTTATGCAAAATAAATAATGGTGATTCTATGAAAATAAGATTAGGCTATGTAGCTTTGCCCGTTAGTATTCCTATCACTGCTTCTAAAACACTTACCTTAACCAATTATACAAAACTTGGGAAGAAAAGAGGGGAAGAAAAGCGAACAAAAATCTTTGAAGAAAATTTAAGCAACTTTTTAGAAATTTTAAAATATAATGAAGCGAACCAAATTCATTTTTATCGAATGACATCTCATTTAGTACCATTGTTAACATATCCTGCTTCTTATCACAATATTATAAAAAAACACAAAAAGGAGTTAGAGAACATTGGTAATTATATTCATAAAAAACAGATGAGAGTAGATATGCATCCTGACCAATACTTAGTATTAAATAGTAATAATCCTAAGATAGTAGATACTGCCATTTCTTCCTTGACTTACTACAATGAGCTAATGAATACTATGAAATTGCAAACAAATATTATTTTACATATTGGTTCTGGACAAGAAGGAAAAAAACAAGCAATGAAAAGATTTGAAGTAGGGTTTTATCGTTTAAAAAAAGATATTCAGTCTAAAATTGCCTTAGAAAACGATGACAAAATTTTTAACATCAGGAATACTTTATCACTAGCTAAAAAAATAAATGTTCCAGTAGTATTAGATTATCATCATTTCTTAGTAAATCGAAACAATGAAAAAATAGAAGATTTTATTGTCGATATTTTTTCAACTTGGCATACTACTCCTAAAATTCATTTTTCCTCTCCCAAAAACAAAAAGGACAAAAGAAGTCATCATGATTATATTGATAGCGATACTTTTATCGATTTTATTGAAAAAATTAAGTTTTGTAATATAGATTTTGATGTTATGATTGAAGCAAAGCAGAAAGAAGAAGCGCTATTTCGATTAGTAAGAGAATTAAAATATAAAACAAGTTATCAGTTTTTGGATGAAACTACTTTTATTGTGAGTTGAAATCCGATATAATATTTTACGACTATTACCAAAAGGGGAAGATGGTATGAGAGAAATCATAATTTTACCAGCAGATACTTATACAGTAGTGAATAAAACAGTTATTAAAGATTTAGATCGTAAATTAATAACCATGCTTTATCAACCTATTATTGGATATAGTGCTACTTCTCTATATTTTACTTTAGTAGATGATTTGGATAAGAGAGAATTGATGAGTGAAGATTTAACACATCATCACTTAATGAGTACTATGCAACTAAAATTAGAAGAAATTGTGACAGCAAGAAAAAAGCTCGAGGCAGTAGGACTTTTAAAAACTTATTTCAAAAAAGAACATGTGAATAATTATGTTTATTTACTATATTCACCAATGTCTGCTAGTGAATTTTTAAATCATCCCGTATTAAATATCGTATTATACAATAATTTAGGAAAAAAGGAATACGATCGTATTGTTGACTTTTTTAAAATTCCTAAAGTAAATTTAAAAGATTATGAGGATATTAGTTCTAGTTTTAATGAAGTGTTTCGTTCTGTAAGTGGAAATGTATTAATTGAAAATGAAAACATTCGTAAAGAGAATACCAATAAAATTACGATTACAGATCAGATTGATTTTGGCTTATTAATTTCTAGTATTCCTAGCAACATGATTAGCCCTAGATGTTTTAATGCTGATACCAAAGAATTAATTAATGCTCTGGCTTATACTTATAATATTGATGAAGTAAATATGCAAGGACTAGTCAGAAATAGTATTAATGAAAAAGGACTGATAGATAAAACAGAGTTACGAAAAAATGCTCGTAATTTCTATCAATTTGAAAACGATGGTAAATTACCTACATTTGTTTATAGTAAACAACCAGATTATTTAAAAATGCCATTAGGGGATAATAGTAAATGGGCTAAAATGGTATATACTTTTGAATCGGTTCATCCTTATGATTTTTTAAGAAGCAAATATAAAACCGGAGAGCCATCTCTACGAGATTTAAAAATTATTGAAAGTTTACTGGTAGATTTAAAACTGACTCCTGGTGTTGTCAATGTTTTAATTGCTTATGTTTTAAAAATTAATAATCAGAAATTATCGAAAAACTATATTGAAACCATAGCGGGTCAATGGAAAAGACTAAATATTGAAACGGTAGAAGAAGCAATGAAAATTAGTGAAAAAGAACATAAAAAATTAAAGAAACAATTTGAGGCGAAAAATAATAAGCAGACCACGAATATTTATCAGTCTAAAACTTCAAAGAAAGAAGAACTGCCTGATTGGTTTAATAAAGATCTAAAAAATGAGGAAATGACAGCAGAAGATATGAAAGAACTAGATGATATTCTAAATTCCATTGATCATAGTATTTCCTCTATGTAAGAATGTTAGTGTAGAATAAGTGTGGAGATTTTTCACCTAAAAAATAAGATTTATAATTTAAACTAATTGTAAGTTAGAAGGAGTAGATAGTCAATATCTATTCCTTTTTAAATTACATAGATTTCTTGT
>CALVOY010000068.1 GCA_944350415.1 uncultured Bacilli bacterium
ATAAAACCATTAGCGGAGAGCCTAGGTATGACCTTTGAAGCTTTGAAAGCGCGTGTGGAATCTTTAAAAGAATTTAATCCAATGATGGGACATCGTGGATGTCGTTTAGCTATTACCTATCCAGAGATTGCTAAGATGCAAACTCGAGCAGTAATCGAGGCAGCTATTAAAGTAAATCAAGATGGTATTCAAGTAAGTCCAGAGATTATGATTCCATTGGTTGGAGATGTAAAAGAATTAAAGTATGTTAAAAATATCGTTTGTGAAACAGCAGATCAAATCATAAAAGATGCCAAAGTAGAACTAGATTATCATGTTGGAACCATGATTGAGATTCCAAGAGCTGCATTAACAGCAGATCAAATAGCAGAAGAAGCAGAATTCTTCTCGTTTGGTACCAATGATTTAACACAAATGACTTATGGTTTTAGTCGTGATGATGCTGGTAAATTCCTAGAAGATTATTATAAAAAAGGAATTTTCGAAAGAGATCCATTTGCTCATGTAGATCAAGAAGGAGTAGGGGCTTTGATGAAAATTGCTGTAGAAAAGGGAAAATCAGTTAGAGAGGATATTAAACTTGGTATTTGTGGAGAGCATGGTGGGGATCCTGCTAGTATTGAATTCTGTCATCAATTAGGATTAACCTATATATCATGTAGCCCTTATCGAGTACCAATTGCAAAATTAGCAGCTGCTCAAGCTAAAGTAAAAGAAAGTATGAAATAGTCATACTTTTTTCTTATTTAAATTTAAAAAGTAAGTTCTTGATTTTATCTGTGTGTTCTTTTATAATGATAATATAGGAGGATAATTATGAAAAGAAAAGAGAACAATAACAAAGATAAAAAATCCAAAATACGAGATTTTTTTAGTGGTTTAGCAGATAATACGCCTAAACTAAATAGAAAAGACTGGATCATAATAGCAGTTTTTGTGATTTTTTATTTAATTATTTCATTCTATCGTTTAGGGACCTTAGAAAGTCCACAAACATATTATCAATTTACTTATGCAGGGGAAAGTGCAACTATCGCTCTCGCTGGAGATGGCCAAGAAGTATCCAAAATGCGTTATTATACAGGGCCAGAAGTAGGATCTTTTTCAGTTTTGTCATCTACCGATGGTGAAATTTATACTGAAATCGCTACTTTCTCAGAAAAATATGTATTTGCTTGGGAAGATTTCACTATCAATCAAAATGTTAAATATCTTAAATTTGCTGCTCAAACACCTGGAAGTTACTTAGGAGAAGTACAGTTATACGATCAATACGGGGAAAGGTTACTAGCAACAGCTTCTGATGAACAAAGTGCTGTCATTGTGGATGAACCAGAAACTGTACCAGCAAAAATTAGTTATCTAAACAGTACTTATTTTGATGAAATTTATTTCGCAAGAAGTGCATATGAATATGTGCATGGAATTGATGCAATGGAATGGACTCATCCACCATTAGGAAAGTTAATTATGATGATACCCATCTTATTATTTGGTATGAGTACATTTAGCTATCGCTTGATGGGAACTTTAGCTGGATTACTAATGATCCCAGTAATTTACATCTTGGCAAAGAAAATCTTTAAAAACCGTAAATGGGCTATTTTAGCAGGTATATTAATGACTTTTGATACATTCCACTTTGCACAGACTAGAATGGGAACAGTAGACAGCTTCCTAGTACTATTTATCATGTTATCAGCTTTATTTATGTACCAATATATATCTTTAGATAAAAAAGCCAAATTTAGTGAAAAATTGAAAAATTTATTTTTATCTGGATTATTTATAGGATGTAGTATTGCTACCAAGTGGACGGGATTATATGCAGGATTGGCTTTAGCAATTGTCTTCTTTACCGATTTGATTTACAAAGGGTTGAAAGAAAAGAAAAAGCCAAAAATTGACCTCAATGCAATTCTTTTAACAGGTTTATTTTCCCTTTGTATCATTCCAATTGCGATTTATTACATTACCGCTTTAATTGCATCAGCTGGATTGGCAATGCAACTTACTATCATATACTACATTATTCTAATAATAGCAGGACTAATTTACTATGTTTTAAAAATAAACAGAGAGTCATGGAAAATTATTGTAGCATGTGTTGTATTCTTTGTAGTCATTCCAATGATTATTTATCTATTATGTTATCTATTATTTCCAAATGTATATGGATATGATCAAAATAGTATTGGAGGAATTATCAATCAAACAAAAGATATGTTTGATTACCATTCTAAATTAACCGCAACTCATGATTTTTCATCTGAATGGTATACTTGGCCAATTATGACAAAACCAGTTTGGTATTATGTAGGATACTATGGCGGAAATGTTAAATCCACAATAGTAGGAATTGGAAACCCTGCAATTTGGTGGTTTGGAATTTTGGCAACATTATTTGTGCTTGTTTCTTCTATTTTTAAAAGGAAGAAAGAAACTCTATTTATTTTAGTGTTTATCCTATGCACTTATTTGCCTTATGTATTCATTGGTAGAGCAATGTTTATGTATCATTATTTTCCAACCTTGCCATTTGTAATGTTAGCAATTGTAGCCTTTATGAAATGGATTACAGAGAAATTAAAGAATAATAGTTTTTATATATTCTATATTGCTTTGGTTATATTATTATTCCTTATCTTTTATCCAGTTGCTTCCGGAATGTTAACAACTAGTGATTATGTAGATAGCTTAAAATGGTTTTCTAGCTGGATCTTTTAAAAATAATACGAATTGTCTTTTAAGATAATTCCTTTTTTGATATAATGTTGGTAGGTGGTAAAAATGGTGAAAGAGAAAGCAAGAGATAGCATGCCACTAACCAATCATCTACCAAGCATTGATTTACATGGAGAAGATAGAAAGTCAGCTGAAATACTAGTAAAACAATTTATAGATGATTTATGGAAATTAAAATGTAGTAAGGCTATGATTGTTCATGGAATAGGAAGCGGTGTTTTAAAAAAACAAGTGCACGAAGTTCTAAAAAAAGATAAAAGAGTAGAGAAATATTATATAAATTTCTTTAATGTAGGTTGTACGATTATAGATCTGAAAAAAAATATTTGACAAAAAACTTGTTTGGTGCTATAATACACGGCATAAAACGAAGGGGGAATGTATATGTATACAGAAGAAAGAAAAAACAGAAGTTTACTTGTTGACTTCATCTTAAAATTAGTTCTAATTATCATATTTGTGTTACTACTAATTTGGTTAGTACCATGGCCTAATATGGATTCTTTAAATCCATTAAAAGACCAAATTTTCAATGCTAACTTACAAACCATGAAGGAAGCAGGTATCACTTATTTTACAACAGAGAGATTACCGGCTGAAGTAGGAGATAAAACTACTTTAACACTTCAAAAAATGTTAGATTTGAAGTTGCTAGTCCCATTCACAGATAAAAATGGAGATTCTTGTGATGTGACAGCATCTTATGTTTCATTGGAGAAAAAAGAAACCGAATATCTAATGAAAGTTAACTTAAAATGTGGTGAAGAAGAAGATTATATTTTAGTACATTTAGGATGCTATTCTTACTGTACTACTGCTATTTGTGAGGCACAACCTGGTAATACAGAGACACCTTCTACAACACCAAAACCAACATCTTCAGGAGGTCCAACAACCAAACCTACAACTAGTCCTAGTCCTAGTCCTACTCCTAGTCCTAGTCCTACTCCTACGGCTACACCAACGATAACACCAACAACGACTCCAACGACAACACCGACAACAACTCCAACAACGACACCTACTACAACACCAACACAAAAGCCTGATACAGAGTATGAATATGTGAAAAAAATAGATGCAGTTTATAGTGAATGGTCTGACTGGACAAGACATGTGAAAAAGAAAAACGATGGAGTAGTATTTGAATTAACAAATACTAAAGAAGTAGTAGATTTAGGTACTATCCTTACACAAGTTGGAACAACCAATCCAGTGTATGAGAACATCTATTTTGAACATTATGAAATGGTAAAATATAAAACATTGACATACAAACTATGTAATAAATACAGCTATGTTGCGGATGCTACGACATTATATCGTGTAGTTACAGATTGGCAATGGACTGATGAATATGCACGCGGTTATAGAGATAATATTCCACATGACACATTAACAGAACGTTGGGTACTTCAAGGTATAGATTATAATGAATGCAAAGATAATTGTGTAAATAATCCTTATGCAATTTATAGAAAGCAAACTCGACACATAGAAATTGATACTGAATATAGTAATGTAACAGCAAGTTGTGATGATATTGTTACCAAATCTGTAGATGTATATATGTCAGTTCCAGTAGGAAATTATCAAACTGTACTAGTAGAACCATCAAAACCAGTATATGCTTATGTAAGATATTATAAAGTAAGAACTCGTACTTTATTGTCATCAGCAAGTGAAGTATATAAATGGTCTGGTTATAATGATCGAACATTGTTAGATAATGGATATAAGTACACAGGAAAGACAAGACCAAAAAAGGAGGGTTAGAATATGGATACAAATGATAAAATTGTAGGAGTTGTCTTTGTATTAAACAAAGAAGAAATGGAGAGATTAATAGGGCAAGGAGTAAAACCAATTGATGCTTCTCATTTAGCTACTATGACTGCTATCGTTTTTAAAGAAGATGTTTTAAAACATGAAATTATTAATCTTAATGCCCTTTCCTCAGCTCAAAGAACTAGTAAAGTAAAAAATATAATAAAAAAAGTAGATATGATGGGTGCTGAAAAACAATCTTTTTATAACCAAGAAAACGATCCTAGAATCACAGCTTATGTAAATAGAGCGATAAACCATCAAGAATATTTGTCTATAGAAGCAAGAAAAAAAGCAGAACAAAGTACCATTAAGCAATTTATGGAAAAGAATAGCAAGAGAATGAAAAAAGCTGCACTTACAGTTGGTTTAGCTGGTGCTTTAGCTCTGACTTTGACTAAATGTGATTCGAATGGAGAAGAACAACAACTTGAGAAAGCTATAGAAACTCAAATCGATGAAGCAGATTATATGCAAGGATATGGCTACTATAAATTTGATTTATCAAAAATGGAAGATATGTCTGAATATAGTAATGCACCAGAAATACTTAATGAAGCAGAGATTGAAGCAAAATATGGAATTAAAGGTGTGGCTCAAAAAGATAGATCTTTACTTAGATTAAGTATTTTGGAACAGTTCAACAATGAAATTACATTAGTAGATGGTGAAACGAAACAATTAGGCGGCTTAACGATTGAGCAGTTAGTTGCGTTAGATGCTTATTGTAATTCTAATATTTATGAAGCAGAAGATTATATTAAAAATTTTGGACTTTATAATTTTAGTAGCATTACTGATGATTTTCAACAAGCAACTTTAGCAGTGGGTGCGTATTTGGCTAATCCTGAAGTAGATGGTAGTGCTTTGGCAGACATCTTTCAAGATGAAGAAGTAAAAGAAAATTACTTAAAACAATTAGATTTTCGCGATCGTATACTGAATGCAGAAACTAAATCAGAACAAAACAAAATTGTTGATGATTATGTAGAATTCTTATCTGAATGTAGTATCAATCAAGCAAGTGATCAATATTTAGATTATGATCAACATCCTGGTATGGCTTTTGTAACTTCAGCAATTGTAAATTCTTTAACTTATCATAATATTGTATTAAATAAAGATATAGTTAGTGAGATTATTATTATCGGAAGTGAACAATATCAAAGTAAGTTAAATTCTATTTGTGCAGATGCTCAAGCAAAATTAGATGCTGCTGCTAATTTAGCAGATAATTTAAAGGATTGCATGACTGAGAATTACAATATCACCATTGATAACGAAAAAGAAATAAAATTGGCTGAGCAAGAAGGAAGAGAGCCAGTCTTGAAAGAGTTATATTATCCTGAGCTTTATACTCTAATTCGAGAAGTTTTATGTGATCAAAATCAAATAAATGATTTAACTAATAAAACATTAGAAAAAGCAGAAAAATTAGTCACAGAAGAGGATCAAAAAATAATTCTTGCTAATGGTGTTAATATTCAGGTAGAATTATTGAACTCTGGAAAAGGGGGATATTATAAAGATGCGCATACTGCTCAATTAGCTGAGCAGCTACAAAAAAAAGATGATACTGTAACGGAAACACAAAAAGGCGTAACTTTCACAACTCCAGAGCAAGTCCGAGATTTTGAAGCAAAAGAACCAGAAAAAACACAAGCAGCTAAAGATGAATATAATAAAGAAAATGGAACTATTGCAAATTCTACTCCTGAAGAACAAAAACAGGCACAAGAGCAAATCGATAACGATATAAAGAATGCTGAACAAGAAGGTTTAAATTATTATAACAAAGTAATGAGCTATTATGAAACACATGGTAATGTAGATGGTATTCCTGCCGAACTACAAGATGCATATAATAATTTAGGCGCTGATACCTTTAATATGGCAAAACAAACAGGTTTTGCTAGATATATGACCAATGAAGAAAATAAAAACTCAGGCGGAGGAATTAATATAGATTCTGATTATGATGATGCTGAAATATCTGATAAACCGCAAGATCCAGTTGAGAGTGTGGATAATACTACCCCACCTTCACAGGATGATGATGTTATAGTAGTTCCACCTGAAGAAAATCAACCAACACCACCTGAGGTAAATCAACCAACACCACCTGAGGAAAATCAACCAGTGCCACCTACAGATTCAGGAGATAATAACAATCAAGATCAGTCGGATGATGATATTAATTGGTTGCCAGGATTTGATGAAGATATTGAATATGACGGAGACCTTATAATAGGAGATCCTACAAATGTACCTGAATCAAATCCAGTTGGAGAAGTTGCTCCAGAAATTCCAACTGATATAAATTCTGCTACTGATGCAAGTAATAATCCAAATAATGTAGTAGATTCTAGTAATGTCGAAAATTATGTAGATAACATCGATAGTATAATAGAAAACATGACAGATGAAGAATGGGCAGCTTTTATAGATGATGGTATTACATATGAAGATATGAATCAAAAAACAAGATAAAAAGATTGACAAGAATGCATAAATTCTATATAATGGAATAGAAATTAAAAAGGAAAGAGATTTATAAATCCACCTGACGAAAGCGAATAGCCGTAGGTAAAGAGCCGATATAATAAACTTATTATATAATTAGGTTTTTTAAAGGTGGATTTATAATCCATCTTTTTATATTTTATGGAGGTGTTTTTTATAGCAAGTAACAAGAATAATCAGCTTATCAACGAGCAGATTAAAGCAAGTAATGTTCTAGTAATTGGACCAAATGGAGAGCAAGTAGGGGTAAAATCCATTCAAGATGCTTTAACTCTAGCTAATTATGCTGGTTTAGATTTGGTAATGTTGAACCCAAATCAAGATCCACCAGTATGTAAGGTAATGGATTATAACAAATACCGTTACGAAAAACAAAAGAAAGAAAAAGAAGCATTAAAGAAACAAAAGGCAAATAGCTCTGAGTTAAAAGAATTTCGCTTATCTCCAGTAATTGATGTAGGCGATTTTGAAACGAAATTAAGACAAGTTAAAAAATATCTTGAAAAAGGAGATAAGATTAAATTATCTATTCGTTTCAAAGGTAGACAAATGGCTCATACAGAACTTGGTCGTGAAGTATTAGAAAAATTTGCAGCTAGATTAGAAGATATTTCTATTATCGAACAAAACGCTAAAATGGATGGTAGAAGTATGATTATGTTATTAGCACCAAAAAAAGAAAAGTAATATAGGAGGAACTTATGGGAAAAATAAAAACACATAAAGGAATGAAAAAAGTACTTAATGTTAGAAAAAGTGGAACGATTACTATTGGACATCCAGGAACAAGACATAATACAGGTAGTAAATCAGCATCTTTTAATAGAAAAGGAAGAAAGAAATCTGGGTTAAGTAAAGCAGATCAAAACAGATTCAAAAATATAATTTAATACAAATTAGGAGGGAACAATTATGGCAAGAGTAAAAAACGGAGCTACAACAAAAGCTCGTCATAAAAAAGTATTAAAACAAGCAAAAGGATACTTTGGTAGTAAACATAGATTATATAAAACAGCCAAAGAACAATTAATGCATTCTGGACAATATGCATTTAGAGATCGTAAACAAAAGAAAAGAGATTTTAGAAAATTATGGATTACTCGTATCAACGCTGCATGTCGTGAAAACGAAATTAGCTATTCAAGATTCATCGAAGGATTAACAAAAGCAGGAGTTGAAGTTAATAGAAAAATGTTATCAGAAATTGCGATTAATGATCCAAAAACATTTAGTGAGTTAGTACAAGTAGCAAAAGATGGTAAGGCAGGAAAAATTACGAAACAAGAAGTAGTAAAAGCAGAAAAAAAGGCAACTCCAAAAGCAGAAGTTAAGAAAGAAGAAAAAAAGGAAGTTGCAGAAGAAGTAACAGATATTTCTAAGTTAACAGTAGCAGAATTAAAAGCTATGGCTAAAGAAAAAGGAATTGAAGGATATACTTCTATGAAAAAAGCTGAATTAGTAGCAGCTTTACAAAAATAAACATATTAATGAATTGATTAACCTAGTGCCTAGTATTTAGGTGGTTAGTTTTAGAAATTAGTAGAAGAAAAACGAAAAGGAGAAAATGATAATGACAGTAGTTTCAATGAATTATTTACTAGAAGCAGGTGTACATTTTGGACACCAAAAAAGAAGATGGAATCCAAAGATGAAGGAGTATATCTTCACAACAAGAGATGATATTTATATTATCGATTTACAAAAAACAGCTAAAAAGATTGAAGAAGCATATAAAGCTTTGAAAGAAATTGCCGAAAATGGTGGTAAAGTTTTATTTGTAGGTACTAAAAAGCAAGCTCAAGAAGCAGCTGAAGAATGTGCTGTTAGAACCAATATGTATTTTGTAAATGAAAGATGGTTAGGTGGAACCTTAACAAACTTTAAAACAATCCGTTCTAGAATTAAAAGATTAGAAGAAATCAAAAAAATGGAAGCAGATGGAACATTTGAAGTTTTACCTAAAAAAGAAGTAATTCAAATTAAAAAAGAATATGACAAATTAAACAAAAACTTAAGAGGAATCAGAGAAATGAAAAAAGCACCAGATGCTTTGATTATTGTGGATCCTCGTAAAGAAGAAATTGCGATCAAAGAAGCACGAATTTTAGGAATTCCAGTATTTGGTGTTGTAGATACAAACTGTGATCCAGATATGGTAGACTATGTAATTCCTGGAAATGATGATGCTGTAAGAAGTGTTAAATTAATGATCGGTGCACTAGCTAACGCAATCAGTGAAGCAAATGGATGCGAAATGATAGATTACTTAACAGATGAAGATAAAGGAAAAGCAACAAAAAAAGAATCTAAAAAAGAAGAAACAGAATCTGCTATGGAAATAGAAAAAGTGGAAACTGAAAAAAAGAGTGCTCCTAAACAAGAAAAGAAAGTAGAAGAAGCGAAAGAAGAAGCTACGGATTTTAGTAAATTAACAGTAGCAGAGTTAAAAACTATCGCCAAAGAAAAAGGAATTGAAGGATACACTACGATGAAAAAAGCAGAATTAGTAGCTGCTTTAAATAAATAATATTTTAGGAGGAAAAAAATATGTTTAGTGCTAGTGATGTAAAAGACTTAAGAGAAAGAACAAATGCTGGAATGATGGATTGTAAAAAGGCCTTAGAAGCATCAAATGGTGATATGGATCAAGCAGTTGAATGGTTAAGAAAAAATGGTATGGCAAAGGCTGCAAAAAAAGAGGGAAGAATTGCTGCAGAAGGAATTACCAAAATGGTAGTTAACGAAAATCAAGCAATTATTCTAGAAGTAAATTCTGAAACTGATTTCGTAGCTAAAAATGAAAAGTTTGTAGAATTCGTTGATAAGTTAGCTAATGTGATCATGAACAGTGATGCCAAGGATATGGATAGTGCTTTAGCACTTACTACTAGCGAAGGAACAGTAGCAGATATGGTTGCTGCAGCTGTTGCCCAAATTGGTGAAAAGATTTCATTTAGAAGATTTACAAGACTTACTAAAACTGATAATCAAGTATTTGGAACTTATTCTCATATGGGTGGAAGAATTGCTTGTTTAGTACTATTAAATGGAACCAATGAGGAAGTAGCAAAAGATGTTGCTATGCATGCAGCTGCTATGAATCCATCTTATGTAAAATCTAGTGAAGTTCCAACTGAAGTATTAGACAAAGAAAAAGAAATTATGAGAGAAGAACTTCTAAAAGAAGGAAAACCAGCTGATAGAATTGATGGTATTCTTGTTGGTAAAGTAAATAAATACTATTCAGAAGTTTGTTTAGAAAATCAAGTATTTATTAAGGCTGAAAACAAAGAAACAGTTAGTGATTATGTAAAAGCTAATGGTTGTGAAATTGTTAGCATGATTCGTTATGAAGTAGGAGAAGGAATTGAAAAGAAGCAAGAAAATTTTGCCGAAGAAGTAATGAATCAAATTAATGGATAATGTAAAAGCATCCTAAAAGAAAGTGTTGAATAAAGCATCTACAAAGTGATGCTTTTTCTTTGCATATTTACTTTTATTTACTTTTTATTGAAATCTTTTGGAAAGTTTGATATAATATGTCCAGTTAAGAAGTGAGGGATTTTTATGAAAATGCATATTAAAAATCATTGGTATTACTATGTAATGATTTCTTTTATATTAGTCGTAGTTACTATTTGCAGTTTATTTTATGTAAAAGCACAAACTACAAGCTATTATGATACATCTAATGCTCCAGAATTTTATGGACTTACTAAGGCCATTGTTCAAAAAGACTATAACTTTGATATCACAAGCGCGCACCTAAGAATTTTTGCTAAAGATTTTGAAGATGGTGACTTAACAGATAAAATTCAAGTAATTTCAAATAATGTTGATACTTCTGTAATTGGAAACTATGAAGTTATTTATCAAATAACAGATTCTCATAATAATACAACATCTATTACAGTACCAGTGGAAGTAGTAGATAATGGCGAAGGAAATTATTATGAACGTACAGTATACTCACTTCCTTCTGTCGATCATATGAATGCTACTGGACCAAGAGGAAATAATATGGATAGACAGATAACTGGATTGATGTTAAGAGCAAATGCCAAAATTAATGTCAAAAAAGTTTCTGGTCCTAATGTGGTAGGAGTTAGTTTTGCGGATAGTTCAGTATCTCAAAAAAACACAACAATTAACGAAAATTGGCAAGAAATTAGTTTACCTAAAGTAAATACATTATTTGTTAAAACCCCATATAAAGCAACAGAACCTATTGTAATTGCTATCCAAGTTCCTGAAGGGGAAGATGTCATCGAAATGCCTTATTATCACTACAAAGATAATGAAATAGAGTTTAGAGCCTATTGGGATTCTATTGTAGGAGAGTCTGTCGGATTAATTGAAAATCAGAGCGTTTCCTTTTATATTTTACCAATTGATAAAGGGGGATTTAGAGGTTTTTCTAGCCTAGATGAAGGTCTTGAGTTTTTTGATAAGGTAATGACAGAATATGACGAATTACTTGGATTAAAATATGATCCCACAAATCTATGGGACCAAAATGTAAAAACAAAATATTTTATGATTGGTGCTGGAGCTAACAACGGAAATCTAGCTTATTATACCACAGACGCTGTTGTGTGGGCCGGATCTAATACACCTACTAGTAATGCCTTTAGTGTGGGATGGGCTACATTGCATGAAATTGCTCATGGTTATCAAGGTGGCGGCTTAAAAGAAGATAGTGGAATGGGTCTCTTAGAAGTTTCTAATAATATTTTAGGATATTATGTACAGACAAAAAGCGAATTGACACCACTATTCGGAGGATCTAACTGGTTAGGAGAAATTGCAGATATAGAAGATGCTATCAATCAGAAAAGATTAAAGGGAACAAAATTTAGAAATCTTGGAGCCAGTGAAAAACTATATGTTCTTGTTAATTTAATAGACCTTTATGATTACAAAGAAGCCTATGCCGCTGTTGCAAGTAAAGTAAGAGAGCTTGAATATAAAGGACAAAGTAGTGCATATAATTTAGCCGAAAAATATACCATTGCTTTTCATGAATTGTATGGTGTAAATGTAGCGTCTTACTTTGAAGCATGGGGAGAAAATATCTCACAAAAAGTAAAAAAATTAGTAAAAGATGATAAAAATGTTTTCATGCTAAATGATATTACAACGGATGACCTAGCAACACAAATCAAGAATGAACTTGGTAAAGATGGAAAATATAGTTTAGTTACACAAGATGAAATCGCTCACTATAACTTACAAGGAACTTTAAAATTAAAAATACAAATACAAGATATAAATGATTTAATAGGAAAAGAAATTATTCTTACTAATAATGGTGAAAAATATTCTTATAAAATCGCAGGAAGCGAGTTGAATATAACATTGCCGATTGGAGCTTATGAGGTGACTCTTCCTGTTCCTAAAAAAAATATTTATAGCTATTCCCCTTATCATTCTATCCAGGTTATAAGTGGAAAAACGACAGAGTATTCATTTAGTTATCAATTAAATGAAGAAAATAATTTAATTTATGATACCGAGCTAAATTTAGCAGGTCAAATGGGAAATTTTGCTAAGATTAGTTTTACAAAAGATAATGTTATTGTAAATACCTATAATGTATATACTCATGGTTATTTCGATAGTTATGCAAAGATTGAAATATTAGACTTAAATGATCAAGTTGTATTTAGTAGAGAATACCCAGGAAAAGCCTATATGCAAGCAGCGTTGGATCAAATTCCATACCAAATAGGGTACAAATTGGTCGTAACTCATACAGAGGGAAGTGGTAATCGCTTTACAATCCTTCACACCCTTACAGGAGTTGCTCCAACTAATTTAACTAAAGTAAATGGAGTGAATACTTATATAATTGGACAATACGGACTTTATCAAACAGAAGAGTCTTACGAAAATTATAAATCCAGAGTAGATGAATATGCAAACAAATTATTAAAAGAAATGACAACAGAAGAGCTTGCTAATAAAAATGAATGTAGTATTGAAAAAGGAATTCTACTTGCAAGTATTTACAAATTAAAAGCAGAAGATCAACCAGAATACCTTGAAAAATACCGCTATATTTATAATGGTAGTAGTCCTAAACTATTAACAGATACCCTTACACTAAAGGTTGGAGATACTGTTAATTTATATCAAACATTGAAAGCTACCGATGTAGAAGATGGAGAATTCACTTTAAATAATACAAACTTTAGTTTTGATGATTTTTCGACAGAACAGGCAGGAATTTATTCTATTCATTATATGATCCAAGATTTAGATTTTAACAAAAGTTATGGAACATTAACGATAACAGTAGAGAATAATATCACATCAGATGAAGAAAATAATACTCCAAATATTCCTGATAATTCCAATTCTTCCGAAAACATATCCAACTCAACGAAAAATCCTATAGATCAAGCAAATTCTTCTAATAGCAATAATACGGAATCCAACAATACATCGAGCAATAATAGTCAAGAAGAAAATGTAGATAAGATAGAAACTAGTGATAAAGAGGAAAATATAGATCAGAAAGATGTAATAGAAAATAGTGAAAAAGAAACAGAAAAAAATTCATTTTCCTCATCTGCTAAGATAATTTTTATTATTCTGATTGTGATAATAGGGATATTCATTATTATTTCATAAAAAGATAAAGAAGGCATCTAAAATGATGCTTTTTCTATTGATAGAAATAAGGAATGATGATAAAATAAGGACATAAGTTAAATAAAAGGAGAATAAAATATATGAATACAGAAGTTATTACTTTAGCAAAAGAAAGAATGAGCAAGACACTAGAAAATTTAGATAGTCGTTTTGCTACCGTTCGTGCTGGTCGTGCCAATCCTTCTAGTTTAGATGGAATTACGGTAGACTATTATGGTAGTCAAACCCCATTAAAACAATTAGCTACTATTTCTGTCCCAGAAGCAAGACAGCTACTAATTAAGCCATTTGATAGAAGCTGTTTGGCTGCTATTGAAAAAGCGATTTTTGAATCAAATTTAGGATATACACCAAATAATGATGGAGAAACCATTCGTATTATTATTCCTGTTTTAACAGAAGAAAGAAGAAAAGAACTTACCAAACAAGTTCGTTCCATGGCAGAAGAAGCCAAAGTTTCTATTAGAAATATTAGACATGATGCAAATGAAGAGATCGAAAAACAAGAAATATCAGAAGATGAAAAAAAACATCTACAAAATGAAATACAAAATTTGGTAAACGAATATAACAAACTTATTGATGGCAAAACCAAAGAAAAAGAAACAGAATTGATGACCGTTTAAAAGAAGCAACAGCTTCTTTTTTCTATTTATCAAAAAGTAGATTTTTAATCGACAACAAAATATTAACTTCTTTTAAACTTTTAGAAAATTTCGTTTATTGAGAGATGAATGATATAAATCTATCTGAATAAGATTCTGAATGATTTTACTCTTTTTACTTGACACATAACAGGTTAAAAAGGTTGTAAAAAATGAAAAATTTATTTATAATATATTTGATTTAAAAAGGAAGGTTTTAGCAGTGCAGAAGTTAAATAGTAAAAAAATGAAAATATTATTAGGAGTACTTAGTATTTTGCTAGTTGTTACAATCAATCCATTAGATTGGTATAAAGAAGAAGCCAATGTAATTACAAAATCAGCAGAACTACTTGCTTATAATACGGAAGATTATATATATTTATCGGATATTCCATATATCAAAGAAGATTCTTATGCGAATAGTGGTATTATATTAGATAAAAACAAAGATAAAGATATGATTGGTCTAAAAGTAAATAATAATACCAAATATTTTATGAAAGGTATAACTGCTTGGGCTAATTCAGAAGTTGTTTACGATTTAACTAACTATAATTATGATTATTTTACTAGTTATTTAGGTGTTGATATTAGTGAACAAAGCAATTATTTCAATACAGGAGTAAAGTTTTATATCTATACATCTCAAAATAAAGAAAGCTGGGATAAAGTTTATGAGTCTAAAACATTAGCTGGATATGATGAGTCAGAGTTTGTTAAGATAGATATCAAAAACGCCAAGTATTTGAAGTTAGTTGCAGATGATAATAGTGAAGATTGGTGGTCTTCTTGGTATGATGAAGCCGTTTATGCTAATGCTAAATTAATTAAAGAGGGCTATCAAGAAGAAGCTGTGTTAGATGAAATTAAAACTGTAGCTGAGTATGATGCTATTATTCATGGTTATTATGGTAATACAATAGAATCTGATTATGAAGAAACATTACTGAAAAGAGAATTTGTAAACAACATAGGATATGAAAAAATCAAGGCTTTTGCCAGTTATAGTGATGATTACAAAGAAACTCTTTTATGGTTAGTAAATGATATTGAGAATTTAAAACTTTATTTACTAGGTGGTAGACCTGATGGTCAATACATCAATTCTTTAAAAGTTTTAGCAGATTTATATACAACTTATCAAGATGATTTGACAAACAATAATATGATTTCTAATATTCCTCTAAAAGAGATATATAAGAAAATGATGATATCACTTTCATTGACACATTCTACTACGGTTGGTTTATGGGTGACAGGTAGAAGTGAAAATGTAAATGATCCTAATGAATCTAATGCTATTGTAAGATATCGAATATATAAGGAATTGTTAGATGAAGGCAAATTAGATACAGATATCTTTATAAACTTAAGTGTAGAAGAAATGCGCTTTGTTATGAATAATATCATCGATGATGAAGAGATAAAGTGGTTGAATGATTATGTAAGAGATAAAAATAGTAGAGACCCTTATACATATATTAAATATACTTTTGATTACAATTATTTTCAAAGTAAGTATTATGATCCTGCAGAATACGCTACCTGGGATGCAAAATATAATTTATCAAAATACAATATTACTTATAAAGAAGGCTATCCTAAATTATTTGTAGTATTTGAAGAAGGTGGAGTATGTGGTGCTTTATCCAAAACCGGTGCCATTATTTGGAGTTCTAATGGAGTACCATCAAGTGTTGTATCTCAACCAGGGCATGCAGCTTATATAGTGTATTCTAGAAATGATATCGGGCAAGGAACATGGACTATATACAATAATATTTCAGGATGGGCACAATCTGGAAAGACAGAAAAACTAAATGTTAGAATGCCAAATGGTTGGGGTAGTGGAAGTTATGCTAGTACTTGGCCAGCTTCCTATGTTTTATTAGCACAAGCAGCTTTGAATGAGTTTGATAAATATGAAGAAGCAGAAAAAATATTAATGCTGGCTAATGTATACTCTAATGACAATCAAAAACTAGAAGAAATTTATAGAGCGGCATTAGAAAAAGAAAAGATTAACTTGGATGCTTGGCTTGGTTTAGTTAATGTTTATAAAAACACCAATAAAGATGAGGCAACATTTTATCATTTAGCCGAGGAAATTGCTTCAACTTTAAGATATTATCCTCTTCCAATGTATGATTTACTAAGAATGATAGAACCGCATATGACTTCTAGTGAATATATTGTAAAATTTAATTTGTTAAAACAGAATAATTTAACTTTAGCTGCCAATGCCACTAATAATGAATCCATTCAAGCATCAGCAGTTAGAGAAGTTGCGAATTATTTATTAGGTAATATCGATACAGAGATTGCAAGTTTCTCATTTGATGGAGATAATGCTGGTCAAATTGTTTTATCCAGTCGTTTTGACGATTTAGGAGTCACTTGGGAATATAGTTTAGATGGGAAAAAAACTTGGCATCAGACTAGTCTGCATGCTTTTCAGTTAACAGATGATGAAATCGCAAGTATTACTGCAGAAAATGATATTTCTGTTCATATTGTAGGTGCTGATTACAGTGATGCTAATATCTATACGATAGATATAGGAACTGGCACAATGCCAAACAATCTTTATAATAATGACTTGGAAAATAGCGTGATTGGTATTACGAATACCATGGAATGGCGTTTCCACAGTAATGATGCTTGGACTAACTTTAAAGTAGCAACTCCTGATTTAAGTGGAGATAAAACCGTTTATGTAAGAGTAGGAGCGACTGGTGTTAATTTGCCAAGCCCAGAAAAAAGTTATCGTTTTACTACTGATACAGATACTGACACTAGAAAATATATTCCAATTAAACATCTATCTATAGATGAAGTATCTAGTGAAGCAACTGGAAATAATGGTCATGCTATCAATGCTATTGATGGCAATATACACACAATGTGGCATAGTAGTTATGATGGTTCTGATACTTCAAGATATATCATAATAGAATTAGATGAAGAAAGATATTTAAGCGCTTTAGAATATGTTCCAAGACAAAGCGGTAGTAACGGAAGAATTCAAAATGCTGAAGTTTATGTAAGTATGGATAAGAATGATTGGACAAAAATCGGCGATAGTTATCATTTTGATAATAGTGCTAGTAAAAAATCCATTGAATTCCCTGAATCTACTAAAGCTAAATATATCAAATTAGTTGCAACTTCTAATTATGGTGATGGTAGAAGTTTTATATCAGCAGCAATGATCAATTTATTTGAAGATATTAATAAAAAAGAAATACCAACAGCAGAAATTAAATATAGTATAGAAGTTTTAACCAATCAGAATGTTACTGTTAAGTTAATCAATCCTAGCAAAAATATAACGATTACTAATAATGATGGTAGTGATGAATATACCTTTCAAGAAAATGGTAAGTTTACTTTTGAATTTATAGATGATTATGGTAATATGGGTAGTGCAACAGCAGAAGTTACTTGGATTGATAAAATAGCTCCCGTTGCTACCATTCAATATAGTGAAACGAATCAAACTACCAATTCTGTTGTTGCTACCTTAACCAATGCCTCTGAAAATATTAAAATATTAAATAATGGCGGCAGCCCTACTTATGAATTTATAGAGAATGGAAGTTTTGAATTTATTTATCAAGATGATGCGGGAAATATCAGCAAAACAACAGCCATGGTAGATTGGATAGTAGCAGATAAAATAGAAGATAATAATCAAATAAAAGACAATGATTCTACCGAAAATCCTCCTATTTTGGATAATGATTCTAATGAGGAATACAGAAGTTTTAGAAATGGCAATATAACATTAAAGATACCAGCTAATCTTATAGAAGAAAATGTTGTTTTAAAAGTGGAACAGTTGGAACTAAATGACCATTTAAAAAAGCAAGTTAGTAGTAACAGCAAATACTTTAAAATCTATTTAGAGAAAGATGGTAAGGAAATAAATATAAATGGTAAAATGAAAATGATTATCTCTATAGATGCTACTCAGAATTTTTTAGGAGTTTATCAATTAAATCAAAGCACTAATTTAGAAAAACTAGATTATATAAAATTAGATGCTAGTGACATCGAAATAGAAATAGAAAAACTTGGAGAATATGTTTTATCCTATGATGATGAACAAACTTCAAATATTGAAGATCCTGTTAATACTGTCAAAGAAGAACCTAATAATAATTGGTTAATATGGATTGGTAGTAGTATTTTAGGGTTATGTATGATCATAGTTATAGTTTTCTATGCGAAAAAAAAGAATAATTATAAATAATGAATTGGAGTAAGTATATACAATTTTTATTGGAATCTTATTACTATCTGATAATAAAATAAAAAGGAATCAATATCTGATTCCTTTTTCTATGTTTGAATTATAGGATAGAAATTTTTTTATTAAGTGCCCCTAATGATATTTTCTATTTCTTTTTAGTAATAATATAGAATTTCTAATAATATGTAATATAGCAGAGAAAAAATAGAAAATCGCTATACTATATAGTGACTGATTACGGAGGAGATAATATGGCTTTAGATTTTTGTCTAGAATCTGCAAGTACGATTTTTCTACTAAGAGATTGGCAGGGGAAAGTTATAAAAAGCAGTCAAAAAGGAATGGATTATTTGGATAGTATATTAGATTTAGGTAATAATCTTTATTATAATCCAGAAACAGAGACGGTTTGGAGTAAAAAAAGTATCACTATTATTTATGAAGAAAGGCAATATTTCCAAGAAGAATATTGTGATGTTACGAATTTATGGTTAGAAAACAAAAAATTATTATATGAACTAACCATTGATTCTTTAACCAAAATTTCGAATGTAAAAGCAGTGGAAGAACAGAAAAATAGAATTATAGAAGAAGGACAGAACTGTTATTTGGTGATGTGCGATATTAATAACTTTAAAGAAATCAACGATGAATATGGTCATGTAATTGGCGATCGGTGCTTAAGTGAAATAGCCAAACTATTTAGTCAGATAGTAGGTCCTTCTGATCTAGTTGCTAGAGTAGGAGGAGATGAATTTCTTTTTATTTTTTCTACTGATAATAAGGAAGAAGTAAAAATAGTGATGGAAATGATTCAGCAACAAGTTCAAGAATTGGGAATGCTTTTAAAAATTCCATTATCTATATCTATAGGAATTTCTTTCTATCAAAAAGGAGATGATTGGGATCAGAAAAGAGCAGAAGCAGATAAAGCTTCTTACCAAAATAAGCAACTATTAAAAAACAATGGATCTTATACTAAAAAAATAAACGATGCATAGACTTATCTTAAGAGGTGAGTCTTTTGTTTTTTAAAAAAATTGATTCTAGGATTAAATTGGTATTTTTTATGATTATTATAATGTTTGCCTTTATTGTATTAAGAGTAGCATATATTCAACTAATTAGTTATGAAAAACTATCTTTATTAGCAAATGACTTATGGAGTAGGGATTTGCCTATTGAAGCCAATCGAGGCTTGATTTTAGACCGTAATGGTGTGATTTTAGCAGATAATTTAACCACAACTTCTTTGGTTTTAATTCCCAATCAGATTAAAGATAAAGAGGATACTAGTCAAAAATTAGCAGATATTTTAGGGGTTAGCAAAGAAGAAATGGATAAACATGTAAATAAAATTAGTTCTATTGAAAGAGTGCATCCTGAAGGAAGAAGGCTATCCTATGAGATTGCAGATCAAATAAGCAGTTTAGAATTACCAGGTGTCTATTTGGTAAAAGAATCAAAAAGATACTATCCTTATGGTACAGCTCTTTCTCATGTGCTAGGTTATGTAGGAATTGATAATCAAGGACTTAGTGGCTTAGAATTAGAATATGATAAATATTTAGCAGGAGAAAGTGGCGCAATTAAATATTTTTCGGATGCCAAAGGAAACAAATTAGAGCTATCGGATATTTATGTTGCCCCAACTAGTGGAATGAATCTACAGCTTACCATTGATTATAATATTCAAATGTCTTTAGAAAGAGAATTAGATAATGCAGTCAAAGCGTTTAACCCGGATATGGCTCTTGCCGTTGTAATGGATCCTAATACGGGGGAGATTTTAGGAATGTCTTCTCGCCCCACTTATGACCCTAATAATTATCAAAATTATGCAATGGAAGTCTTAAGTCGTAATTTGCCAATTTGGGCATCTTATGAACCTGGTTCTACATTTAAAATCGCAACATTTGCTGCCGCTTTAGAGGAAAATTTAATTGATATGGATAACGATCATTTCTATGATTCGGGAAGCGTTGTGATTGGTGGAGCTAGAATTGGATGTTGGAAAGCTGGAGGACATGGAGATCAAACCTTTTTACAAGTTCTTCAAAATTCTTGTAATACTGGATTTGTAAAATTAGGACAAATGTTAGGAAAAGAAAAGTTGTTTTCCTATTTAGATTTATTTGGTTTTGGTTCTAAAACAGGGATTGATTTGAATGGAGAAGGAGAAGGAATTATTTTTCCTCTAGATAAAGTGGGAGAATTAGAATTGGTAACTACTGCTTTCGGGCAAGGTGTTAGTGTTACTCCACTTCAGCAAGTAACAGCGGTATCTTCTATAGTAAATGGTGGTAAACTATATCAACCTTATGTTGTGAAAAGTTTATTAGAACCAGAAACCAATACCATAATTCAAGAAAATGAACCAGTTTTAGTGCGAGATACTATATCAGAAGCTACAAGTGAAAAAATGAGAAGAGCTTTAGAAAGCGTAGTAGCTCTTGGTGGCGGAAAAGCTGCTTATATTGATGGGTATCGAATTGGAGGAAAAACAGGAACCGCTCAAAAGGTTGAGAATGGAAAATACTTAGTAGGAAATTACATTATGAGTTTCATGTCTGTTGTTCCTTCTAACGACCCACAAGCCGTTTTATATATTGCCTTAGATAACCCTAAAAATACAGCACTTCTTTCCAGCTATACCACGACACCAATAGCTAGAAGAATTCTATTAGATATTATTGATGCTTTAGAAATCGAAAAGCAGGAAGGACAAATCGACAAAGATTATACTTGGGAAGACAAAATTTATTATGAAATACCTGATGTAGAAGGATGGCAAGTTAGTGATGCTAAAAAAGTGTTAATCAACTGGAAAATTGAATATGTAGGTAACGGGAATAAAGTAATTAGTCAAAGTCCTAATGCGGGTGAACGACTAGCAGCAGATGAGACTATTATTTTATTATTAGGAGAAGAATAAAAATATTTTCTAAGCAAATAGAAAAATTCTAATTCGAATGGTCAATAGTATAATCTAAAAGAAATTACCATATAATGAAGTGACTGATAGTGTAAAGTTTTGTATATCAATGAAAATATTCTTCGGTCCTAATCAAAAATATAGTATAATGTTAAACAGAAATAGGAGTGATTGTATGCTAATTCTGACGAAATCTGTTTTCGCAATTATGATTGGCTTTTTATGTTCTGTAGTATTGGGACTTATACTGATACCTGCTTTAAAAAAATTAAATGTCGGACAGCGAATTAGTGTGTTTGTAGGAGAGTCTCATCGTAAAAAAGAAGGTACTCCTACTATGGGTGGTTTAATTTTTATTATTTCTACTTTGTTAACCACAGCTATTTTGCTACTAACCAATAAAATAGAATACACTACAAACTTAGGAATTGTTTTAGTGGTATTTATTGGTTATGCAGTGATTGGTTTTTTAGATGATTATTTAAGTATCAAAAGACATAATAATGAAGGTTTAACAGAAATTCAAAAGTTAATAGGCCAGGTAATCATTGCTTTAGTTTTTTTCTACATGTATATTAGTAATGGTGGCCAAACTGCTCTAGTAGTGTCTACGCTAGGTATTCATATTGAAATGGGTTGGGTTTATGGTCTATTTATCTTGTTTTTATTAGTAGGTGGATCGAACGCTGTTAATTTAACAGATGGCCTAGATGGTTTAGCAGGGGGACTTTCTGCTATTGCATTTATTGCTTTTAGTTTAATTTCTATGGTGGTTGGCTTTGAAGATATGGGAATTTTTACCTTTATCTTAGCCGGTAGTATTTTAGGATTTTTAGTCTTTAATACTCATCCTGCCAAAGTATTCATGGGCGATACAGGAAGTTTAGCTCTTGGTGGCGTAATGTCTACGATAGCAGTTTTAACTCATCGTGAAGTAACGCTAGCTGTAGTAGCCAGTGTGTTTATTATAGAAACATTGAGCGTAATTTTACAAGTATTTTGGTTATATGTATTTAAAAGAAAATTATTTTTAATGACTCCTCTTCATCATCATTTTGAAAAGTTGGGCTGGCAAGAACAAGATATTGTGAAACTATTTTGGGTAGTTGGCTTAGTGCTTGCTATGGGAGGTATTTTCTTCGGAGTTTGGTTATAGAAAAGAAAGAGTGATTCATGTGAAAAAAAGAAAATTTGATATTGTTCTTTTTATTGCAGTAATACTCTTAATATTATTTGGACTCATAATGATTTATTCTGCTTCTTCTATTTGGGCTGAATACAAATTTCATGATAGTTTTAAATATGTAAAGCAGCAATCATTATTCATCGTAATAGGAATTATACTAATGATTACAATTTCAAAAATAGATTATTCATGGTACTATAAAAAGACAAACATTATACTAGCAGTTTGTCTCTTTTTATTAGTACTTGTCTTAATACCAGGAATTGGTAGTGTTAGAAATGGTAGTCGTAGTTGGTTTGGAATTGGTTCTTTTGGTATCCAACCTAGCGAATTTGCTAAGTTAGGACTCATTATTTTTACTGCCAAATACTTATCTAACAACAATAAATTTTTAAAGGATATTAGAAAAGGAGTAATTCCTATTTTAATTGTACTATTTACCGTTTTTGGTTTAATTATGTTGCAACCAGATTTTGGAACCGGAATGATTATTGTGGTTAGTATTTTAGCAATGCTATTTATTGCAGGGGTTAATATGAAGTTTTTTATGGGACTTGGGATTCTTGGAATAGGAGGTATCATTGGTTTAATTGCGATTGCCCCTTATCGAATGGATCGTATTACTTCTTTCCTAGATCCATGGAAAGATCCTTTAGGAACTGGTTTTCAAATTATCCAAAGTCTTTATGCGATTGGTCCTGGTGGATTATTAGGACAAGGATTTTTAAATTCTAGACAAAAACAGTTTTATTTGCCAGAACCTCAAACGGACTTTATCTTTTCTATTATTAGTGAAGAGTTTGGCTTTTTAGGGGTTGTGATCGTTAGTGCCTTATTTATCACGATCTTATATCGCAGTATTCGAATTGCTTTAAATTGTAAGGAAAGTTTTCCTAAATATTTAGCATTCGGAATGATTTTTCAAATTTTAATTCAAGCTGTCATGAATCTAATGGTAGTAATTGGTTTAATTCCAGTAACCGGAGTAACGCTTCCTTTTCTAAGTTATGGAGGTTCTAGTCTACTAATCACTTTAATAAGTATTGGAATTTTATTAAATATTTCAAGAAATCAGATAAATTAGCTATTAGAAATATTCAAATGAAAAGAAGAAATTTCTTTTCACTTCTTGTGTATAGGAAAAATATTAAAGCAGAAAATATCATAGCCTAACAACACAGTATTCTTAAAGCAATGAAGTTAGAAACCGAATCCAGTTTGTGATACTTTTTATATTGAATAAAGGATTCGGAAATCTTTAGATATAGTAAAAACGATATAGCTACAATTCATACAAAAGCCTCATTAAGATTAGACTAGAATTCTATCAGTATTAAAACTTTGTTTCATATGAAAGGGAGTCTTTCTATTTTTTATTTTATCTTCATATTTCATAAAATTATTCCCGTTTTCAGTACATATTATCATAATCATATCACAATATTCTTTAAATAGAAAAATTTGATATTTTAAGCTTTTTATGCTATAATATGCAAATAAAAAAAGAGGGGATAATATGGAAAAAAGCGAAATACTTTTCGAGCAAAGAAAAAGAGATCTTATCTATAGTGCAGTGGCAAGAAATCAAAATAATACGATAGAATTAACTTTGTTAAAGCAGATACTAGAAAAATATAATACTTCTGTAGAACAACTCGAGGAAGCAATTTCATTGGTAGATTCCTCAGATAAAAGATTATGTCATGTACCTGCATATGATATGAATAGTACAAGCATGACAATCGATAAAGTTCCTGAGTTATCAAATATAGATAGAAATATTTATGATAAGAATTTATTAGATGATCAAAAACAATTATCTTCTTTAGTAGAACAAATACTTAAAAATTCACAAGATAAACTATATGAGTCAGAAAGTAGCATAGGAGAAGCCCATAAAACAGCGGATTCTGCATCGAGTCCTGTTTTAGCAATATCTAATCTGGAGTTACAACCTGTATTGAGAAAGTATAAGCCGACTTTTTATGATTATTTCTATACAGAAGATGTGACAGAAGAAGAAAAAATAAAGATAAGAAAATTAGTAGACAATTATATGGAAAAAACAACATCTCAGGGAAAAACGATAGTAATTAAAATATATGGGAAAACTTTAGACCAATATCATAATGTTCCATTAGATAAAAATGAGCGAATTATTTTTCATTCCCTAAAAAATGCTATCGCTGACTACATTCAAAAAAGCATATCTAATCCAGAATTACAACCTGTATTGAGAAATTGTAAACCAACTTTTTATGATTATTTCTATACAGAGGATATGACAGAAGAAGAAAAAATAAAGATAAAAAAATTAGTAGATAGTTATATAAAAAATACAGTAGCCAAAGGAAAAACAGTAGCCATTAAAATATATGGAATCACTTTGGATCAATACCGTGATGTTCCATTAAACAGAGATGAACGAGTTGATTTTCATTCGTTAAAAAATGCTATCGTTGATTACATTCAAAAAAAATTATTGAATCAAAAGGGGAAGATACAAGCTGTTGATCAATCCGTTGCTACTAATCCAACAACTATACAATCCATTTATGAATTCTTTTATGAAAAAAATATGGTAGATAGTGAAAAAGAAATGGTGCAAAAGTTTGTAGATGCGTATTTAACACACTTTGGCATAGATTTAGATTTGACTAATATTACCGAATGGAATGTTCAAGAGTTCCAACAAACTAGAATATATCAATCTATTCAAAACTATGTTAAATTAAAACTTTCTCAAAATGCCAAAATGAATTTATCTCAAAGAGAAGAAGAGAAATCATCTCAACAAGAACAGCTTTCTATTTCTAAAAAACCAGAAAATACAAATACTGCAAAAATATCCGCCATAAATCTTGAACATTTAAACTACTTAGAACAGTTAATTATAAAATTATACAACAATGGTAATAATATAGATCAAGTGTGTAAAGTATTAATGATTTCTGAAAATACTTTTATTGAATGCTATTTAAAAAACTCTTCTTATTTTAAAGATAAAGCTAGCATATTAGAACATATCCTTTTGAATGAAACGAACATAGATAATATTAGAAGTTTATTATCTTCTCCTTTATTTGACAACGATGCCTTAGGATTAACAGATATCGAAAAAAGTATTTTATATATGAAATTGTCACAATGGAAAGATCGAAGTATTACAGATGAACTAATTAGTCAAATAACCGATATTGACCTTGAATCTATAAAAAATTATCAATTAATGACTAAGGATGATAATGTGAACCAACTAAATAAATTTTTAAGAAGAAATGGCTAGTATCCAAGTTTCTTTTCTAAGAAATACAATAAGTGTAGTAGAATTTTCTATTACACTTATTGTATTTCTTCTAAATTTTCCATTAAAGTAGGGTAGTATTCAATAATATCAGAAATATGACAGTTTAAAAAGTTACAGATTCTAGCTAACACAATAATATCTAATTTGGTTAGCTCACCTGTAACCATTCTTTGAATGACTTTAAAATCAGTATTTGTTTCTCTCATAAGTTTATTTTTACTAATTTCTCGTTTTTCTAAAATATCATTTAATTTAAATAGGTAATATCCACCTTCAATTTTTACTTTTACCATCTCAACACTTCCTATGGTAAATTTTATCAATCTAATTGGTTTATTGACTATTGGCTATATAACCATTATAATAGTAAATATAAAACAAAGAAAGGAGATAATCATGGATCAAGAGACATGCGTAAAAATAGCTGATGAAATCAGTGATAAGTTAATTTCTCTTTGCAATGATAAAAAAGCAAAAACTAAGACAATTTTGGAATTATATAACGAATTGTTAGAAAAGAAGTACCATGAATATCGTTATGATATTTTAACATATATTCCCGAAAGATTAGCTGTTAAAGGTTATGAAATAGTCAACAGTCGCTCTTTTGAATTAAAAAAATATTAGGCAAGTTTTTGTCTAATATTTTTAATTGGAGTAGAGTTAGAGTAAAGATACTGTTTTATTCTTGGCTTTTCTAAGGCTTCTTCCACTGCTTCTAAATCTGGGTAAGACTTTAACTGGAATTGACTTAATCCTTTACCCTCATAACGACATTTTCGATAAGCTAATAATGTTTCATCATCCATATTTTGAATATAAAAATTCCAACTATAGTACCAGTTATAAAATTTCTGTGTTTTTTCTACTACGCCATTAGAATTGAAACATACGCCTGTATCAAAACGACTACTTTCCAAAATACAAAAATCCAATGTTTCTTCCAATTCTTTTATCTCATCATCGGAAGGCATCCTTTCTGAAATATTTTGTTCCTTTTTAGCAAAAAATTCAGCTAAAGTTAAATCTTCTGCTTTCTGATATAACATTCGCATCTTATGATAGTATGTTTTTAGCTTAAGTGATGCTAACAATTCATAATAACTATTGATTTGAATAAAAAGTTCTATCTCAGAACAACTTTTTATATAATCAGCATCATATTTTAGCTTTCCTTTACTTACTTTGTTAAAATTCATTTTAATCCTCTTTTCTTTAAAAAAATAAAAAAGTACTAAAAAGTACTTCTCAAACAACGCTTATAAATATAACACAATAAATGAATATCGTCAAGATATTTCTTTAGATTACTTTACAGGATAACATAATAAAAATTGTCTTTCTCTCATATAATTATGATATAATGAGTATGGATGTGAAATTTATGAAAATTATTGTTAGTGCTGGTGGTACAGGTGGTCATATCTATCCTGCCTTGGCAATTATTAATAAAATTAAAGAAAAAGAACCGAATAGTAAAATTTTATATATTGGTACCAAAGATAGAATGGAAGCTACAATTGTTCCTAGTAAGAAAATTCCCTATTTTGGAATTGAAATGAAGGGGTTTAATCGGAAAAATCCATTTAAAAATATTAGTGTTTTGAAAAGTTATTGTCATAATGTCGGAATTCTCAAAAAAGAAATTAAAAAATTTGATCCGGATGTAGTAATTGGCGTAGGTGGGTATGTTACAGCACCTGTTATTTATAGTGCCAAGAAATTGGGATATAAGACATTTATTCATGAACAAAATTCGATTCCAGGACTTTCTAACAAGTTTTTAGCTCGTTATGCAGATAAAATCGGGGTAAGTTTACCAGATTCTCTTCGTTATTTTCCTAAAGAAAAGGCTGTTTTGACAGGAAATCCAAGAAGCGAAGAGGCTTATTATACAAAAGAAATAGCGAAAAAAGACTTAGGGCTTTCTTTAAGCGAAAAGAAAAAACTAGTTTTAATTGTAATGGGATCTTTGGGTTCTACCACTATGAATCAAAAACTAAAAGAGACTTTACCTTTATTTAAAGATAAGGATTATGAAGTGGTTTTTGTAACAGGAAAAGGATATTATGAAGAATATCAAAAATTAAGAACACCAGAAAATGTAAAGATTGTATCTTATTTGGATAATATGACTCAAGTATTAAAGAAAACAGACTTAATTGTTTCACGCGCAGGAGCAAGTAGTATTGCTGAAATTACCGCATTAGGAATTCCCAATATCTTAATTCCAAGTCCATACGTAACTCACAATCATCAATTAAAAAATGCAAAAAGTCTTGAGAAAAAAGAAGCAACTGTTATAATAGAAGAGGATAAATATGATAAAGAAATCTTAGTTTCTACAATTGATCGCATTTTTAAGGATCCAAAATGGTATCAGCAACTTCATGAAAATGTTAGTTCCTTAGGTGTGAAAGATAGTGCTACTAAGATCTATCAAATACTAAGAGGTTTAATAGATGGTGATAAACATGACAGAATTGATTAATGAACTTAAAAAGATGAATCTGGGTAAAATGATTGTAGATGCTTCCTTAAAAAATTATACTACCTATAAAATTGGTGGAACAGCTAGAGTAATCATTTATCCTAAAAATATAGAAGCATTGATAACTTTGATTAACAAATTGAAAGCCAATCATGTAAAATACATGGTACTTGGTAATGGTTCTAATGTTTTGTTTAGTGATAAAGTATACGATGGAGTTATTATCAAATTAGATGAATTTAACAAAATCGAATTTCAAGAAAACAAGGTAATTGTAGGAAGTGGTGCCTCTTTAATGAAAGTGGCTTATCAGTCTATTCGTAGGGGACTAACAGGATTAGAATTTGCAACTGGGATACCAGGAAGTGTTGGTGGTGCTGTATATATGAATGCGGGTGCTTATAAGAGCGATATGGGATATGTAGTCTCAAAAATCAAAGTATTAACACCTAAAATGACAGTAATCACTATGGTAAATAGAGAACTGGATTTTCATTATCGTACTTCTTTTTTGAAAAAAAACAAAGGCTACATTTGTTTGGAGGCCACCATTCAGCTAAAAAAAGGAGATAAAACTGCAATTGAACAAGTGGTAGAAGACCGAAAAAAAAGAAGATTAGAGTCTCAACCTTTGGAATATCCTTCGGCTGGAAGTGTTTTTCGTAATCCACCGGATATGTTTGCTGGAAAGTTAATTGAAGATTTAGGTTATAAAGGATTAATGAAAGGCGGAGCCAAAGTTAGTGAAAAGCACGCTAATTTTATTGTCAATTTTAATAATGCACAAGCCAAAGATGTAAAAGAATTGATAGAATTTATAAGACAAGTAGTAAAAGAAAAATATAATGTAGATTTGGTGGTAGAACAAGAATTTATTAATTGGGAGTAATACTATGGCAAAAAAAATAAAGAAAAAGGTTAAGATTAGGATTTTACCCATTTTGATTCTACTAGTAATGGTAGGTTTTATTGTGGGCACTTATTATTTACTTACATTAATACCTATTAAAAATATTTATATCACGGGAAATGATTATTTAACAGATCAAGAAATTATAGAATTAGCTGGAATTGAAAATTATCCTAGCTTTTTAAAAACAACTATTTCTTCTATGAAAAGAAACATTAAACAAAATGATTATATTAAAAATGTTAAAATTACAAAAAGATTATTTGCTGAAGTTCATATTGAAATAGAGGAACAAAATTTACTTTTTCGAAAAGAAGAAAATGGTAAAGTAGTATTAGCAAATCAAAAAGAGGTAGATGATGGCCAAAAATATCAATTACCTATTTTATTAAATTATGTACCAGATACTAAATATGATAGTTTTATAAAAGGAATGAATGAAGTTACCAATGATATCAAAAATCAAATTTCTGAAATTCGCTATTACCCTAATGAGCAAGATGAAGATCGCTTTTTATTATATATGAGCGATGGGAACTATGTATATCTTACATTAACCAAATTTAAGCAGATTAATTATTATGAAGATGTATTAGAAAAATTAGAAGGAAAAAAAGGCATTCTTTATTTAGACAGTGGTAATCATTTTCAAATCATGGAAAATTAAAAGTACCTAGGTATGTTACTTAGATACTTTTTAAATATTAAAAATCATATATTTAATAAAGAGAATAGAAAAATAGTATGTATTTATTTTTCTATTTTTCTATTCTCTTTATATCTTGCCCTTTCTCTTATTTCAAGGTAATCTTTTCTTCCTATTTAAGTATCTAAGTAACATAAAATGAGCTATCTATTGTGAATAGAAAACGACAAATTATCTTCAAAAATCATGATAAGATAGGATAAAAGATTGCTTATTAAAATAAAGTATTTTAGAATGAAATTATAGTAAAGGGTGTAGTCGATGAAAAAAAGGGATTTACATCAGCAGAATTATTGGTAGTAATTGTGATATTAGGGATATTGTTAGCATTAGCGATTCCATCTATTTATCGATATTTGATTAGAGGAACGGAAGAATATTATCATAGTTTGGAAAAAACAGTCATGTTA
>CALVOY010000069.1 GCA_944350415.1 uncultured Bacilli bacterium
ATATAATCACTTTATAGCTAGAGTTTTTCTAATTTCAGGCATGATAAAAGGATGATTTTCATCATCCTCATATATGTAGTTACTTGTATCAATTTAATGTCTACCAACACTATTTGACAAAGAACCCTTCTTCTAATCTAAATTATTTTTTAATTCTTTTAAACTTTGTAAAAACTGATTTGCATTCTGAATTTCTGTATCTACTGTAGGTTCTATCTCTACTGGTGGCTTTTGAATCCCATAGACCGGTGAAATCAAAGGGCTACTCTTAAAAGTAGAAGTAGTCTGAGGTTCTGGTTTAGAAACTTTTTCTTCTACTACTTTAGGTTTAGAATTATGATCCTGCAATTGATATAATTCTTCTATATTGATCGGAATCTCATCATCTTCTAAATATTGAATTTTTTCGTTTTCGCTATAAAGCTTATCAAAAGATTCCTTCAATTCATTATAACTAATGATAGCATTACGCTCTTGTTCCTCTTCAAATTTAGCATATTTATCTTCTTGAATATGTTCTTCTACCTGAGCATTCTTCAAAGCATTGGTAATCTCTTCTACTCTAATCTGTGCTTGTGTTTTTTCTAAATCTGTTTCCACATAGAAATCTTGGGAGTCATGTTCAACAGCTGGTGTAGATGATTTTAATTCTGCATGATTTTGAGATTGTCTAAAATTTTCTTCTGTTGGATCAGATGTAGCTATCGTCTTTACTTCAGGAAGTGGTTCTAAATCTTGAAAATTTACCTCTTTTGGTTGTTGCTTTATCTCTAGAATTTCAGGTTGAGTAGTTACAGACTGTTGTTCTGAATGGATAACCTTTTTTTCTTCTGATAAATCATCGGGATTCGCAATAATTTTCATATTTAAAGTATCAAATAAACTTTTTGGTTTCTTTTTTCTTTCTCTTCTATCAATGATAACAATAACTACAATTAATAAAATTACTAGAGCAATCAATCCATAAACAAAAATCAATTCACTACTAATTGCATTTCCCAAAAGTTCTTTCATATACTTCACTCCATATCTATATAACGAATAACACTCATAATAAAAGTGGAAGCAGTCTCTGTACGCAATACACTATTGCCCAAAGAAAGGGGAATAAAATGATTATCGATCATTTCTTTTTCTTCCTCGCTAGTAAAACCGCCCTCAGGTCCTATTACAAATAATATTTTAGCACTACCAGAAATATTTGATAACACTTTTTTTAAATTTTGATCACTTTCATTCACCGTACATAAAAACTTGCTGTCATAATCTGACAACTTTACTAAATTAGATAGTGTTAGGACCTGGTCAACTACCGGTATATCATTTCGTTTGGATTGTTCTGCTGCTTCTTTCACAATACTCTGCCAACGCTCTCTTTTTTTCTCTTGCTTCCCATCTAATTTTATTAAAGATCGCTCCGCTTGATAAGGAATAATTCTAGAAACGCCCAATTCTGTACTTTTCTGAAGAATATAATCCATTTTTTGTTCTTTCACCAAAGATTGAACAATCGTAACTTCAATAGAAAGTTCGTTTTGTTCTACATTTTCTTCTCTAATTTGAACATAAACATTCGGAGTAAAAGAAATAATTTCACAAATATAGACAATGCGCTGAAAGACTACTTCGATTAAATCTCCCACTTTCATTCGCATTACTTTAGTAATATGATAAGTATCTTCCTCTGATAACATAAAACCATCATTTATCTTCTCTTTTACAAAATATCTTTGCACAATACCACCCATTTCATTGTACAACATCCCCGTTCCAAATGGAATAAAAGAATGAAATAATTAATAATCCATTCTCTAGTGTAAAATTTTTAAATATAAATGCATAAAAAAAAAGACGATTTCATAATCTTCTTAGCATCTTACTAAATTGCGAAGTCGTCTAATTACTTTTTTTTCAATTCGTGAAATATATGATTGACTAATTCCTAACAAATCAGCTACATCTTTTTGAGTCATCTCTTTATGTCCCATCAAACCATATCTTAAAATAATAATTTCTCGATCACGAACATTTAACTTATTAATCTCCTCCATGACTAAATTTCTTTCTGTCTCATGTTCTATGTTTTTGGTTACAATATCAGGATCTGTACCCAAAATATCTTCTAATCGTAATTCATTGCCCTCAGGATCAAAGCTCAAAGATTCATCAATACTAACTTCTGTTTTTACTTTCTTATTCTTTCTTAAATACATCAAAATCTCATTATCAATACAACGAGAAGCATAAGTTGCAAGCTTTATATTTTTGTCTTTAGAAAAAGTCTTAATTCCCTTAATCAAACCAATGGTACCAATACTTACCAAATCTTCTAAATCCACTCTTGTATTTTCATATTTTTTCGCCAAAAAAACTACCAATCTCAAATTATGTTCAATCAATTTATCTCGTGCAAACAAATCTCCATCTGCTGCCATAGTCAAATAATATTCTTCCTCATCTTTACTTAATGGTGGCGGTAAAATATCCGTTGCTCCTACATAAAATAAAACATTAACTTTATTTAAAATACTCCCCAATAGTAATAATATGCTAATCATATATTCCCTCCTCATTTCATTATATGTTTATAAAACTAGTATAGAAAAAATAAGTTCAAAAATTTGTCGTTTCTTAATCTAAATAATCTTTATGCAATAGCATCTGTATTTCTGACATCTGAAACGGTTCTTTACTAATCGCAATATATGGTTTTAAAATAGTTTTTGTCTGATCTAAAACAATTTTATCTGCTTTAAAACATTCTAACAAACCACTATGTTCTAAAGTCTGATACGGAATATAAATAGGCTTTTTGATTGTCATAAAATCAGGATCATAAAGAAGAATTACTGGTTTATGAAAATAAGGATCGTAGAGTTTATTCCCCGTATCTAAATATGCTTGATATTGTTTCTTTGTTTTTTGATAGTATACTTCTACTGTATAGTAATAGTTTTTTATTGTTTTTAGTTCCCGTTCTTGTTTAATATATAGATATAAAATAATAGGACTTAAAATGATTAATAAAATAAAATTAATACTAAACCCATTATGAAAAAAAACCAATCCGATATTTTTATAAGAAAATTCTAAATTTAAGTAATACAAAAAGCCACCTAACACAATACTAATAAAATATAAATATAGTAATTCTTTTAAACATTCTTTTTTACTCTTCCAGCCAAAAGTAGTTAAAATCATAAAAATAGAAATTATAATTTTTAATAGAAATAAGGTAATAGATGTTAATGGAATAAATAAAAATAAAATACTAACAGCACCTACGATACCCCCTAGTAATATGCGATACCATTTGACTTTCTTTTTTAAAACTATTTTTACTGTTAAGAGTAATAAAAAATCAAATGCAAAATTAAGAAAAAAAACTAGATCAAGATATATTTTCATAGAATCACCTTGTCTAGTTTAATATATAACATAAAATTTAAATATTATGTAGAATTAGGGAATAATACTAATTCTTTTGCATTTATTAATATCTGCTTTGATAGTAGGAACTAAATTGGCATTCAATAAATTAATTTGGTAACCATTTAAGAAATCCAATATGGATAGTTTTTGTTCTAATACTTGACTTAATTTTCGCAACATCTGTTCCTGATCTGAAAAATAATACGGAAGTAATAAATAGCTATATAATTCTCCTAATAGATAGTCATAAGCATGGATACGCTTGAAATTACATACATATTGGTCCAATAAAGATTTATTAGAATGCTTATTTAATTGTTTCACAAATTCCAAATTAGCATAAGCTTCTTTGGTATCGTTGATACGAATAATTCGATCTAAGATATTAGAAAGAGGATCTTCCAAACTAACAAGCATCATTTTTTGAACAAGGATTGGTAAAAGTTCCAAGCCATTTTTAAATAAATATTCTAAATTCAGCTTTTGAAAAGTAAGTGCATGCATTTTCTCATGAGCAATGATAGATGCCGTATAATTACTTCCTCCACTAGGAATCAATATTTGATTAAAGCAAAGATTTTCTTGAGTAAGCTTATAAAACAGTCCCGCTTCATAAATAGAAATATTAGCAAAAACAACGAAACGATCCAATGCCAAAATATCTTTTTTTCTTTTCGGAAAAACATTACTTAAAAATAAATTAGCTCTCGATAGTGCCTCTTCATTAGAAAAATGATCCAATTCTAATGTTTGATAATCTTTCCATAATTTCACCTTAGAATATAATTCTCTACATCTTAATAATACCTGCTTTTCTTTAGAAGAAAACTGGTACATAGTATTGATATCTATTCCTAATTGTTCATAATTAGAAATATTAGAAAAAACTCTTTCTAAAAAAGACAAATCATAGCGGACAAAATCTTCATTTTTTGTCATATTTAGCATCATCCTCCTATAAACAGAAAAAATGCTTATTCAGCATCTTTTTTTACTTCTTCTTTTCCTTTATAGAAACCACATTTTGGACAAACTCTATGAGGTCTAATTGCTTCTCCACAATTTGGACATTTGCAAGTTCCAACTGCAGTTAATGCATTGTGACTTCTTCTCATTCTTTTTCTTGTTTTCGATACTTTTCTGAATGGTACTGCCATATTATCACTCCCCTCCCATCATATCTTTTAGTTCATTAAAAGGATTATTAGTATTTTTCATACTATCTTCACTGACCAATTTCCAGCCATCCCCTTGATATTCATTGAAATCTTCTACATGAGAAATTTTCAAAGGAACTTCTAACATAATATTTTGCCATAAAATGTCCGTAATATCAAGTATATTTTCAGTTTTTTCACCAAATTCTTGTAGTTCTTCTTCTAACTCACAAGAAAAAGGATACGGAATTGGATCTAAACTAATAGAATCTTCTAATGTCATGATTCCTGAAACATTAGCATTTAAAATAACGGTATTCATACTATCTTTATAAACCTTACCATCTAACTTCACATCTGTTAATTCCAAAATAGACATTTTTTCATACATTTCTTTTGGTATTTGAACATCTTCATGAAGATTGATTATATTTTCCGTACCAGCATATAACTTTGTTAGATCCAGTTTCATAGAATCACCACCGCTTACTCATTATACCGTAAAAGAACTATTTTTTCAATCTATTTCATACAACTGGTTAAGAGTTTTTGTAGTTGCTCACTTGTAAAAGTAAATGCAACCTTGAAAATGTGTAAATGTTGCATTTACCTGTACAAATCAAATAGTTGCATTTAGATGGTAAAAATATATAATATTTTATGATGGTGCTTATTAGGAGGTTA
>CALVOY010000070.1 GCA_944350415.1 uncultured Bacilli bacterium
GATGTTCCAGCAGTCTTAGTTGATAATAATAATGAATCTAAAATTATAGATATGGAAGATTTTTTAGAAAGAGATAATCATTTATAACAAGAAATTATTAGTAAACGGAATTTAAAAAGCTGAACAGCTTAAAATAGTTTCTAATGAAAAGATTGTGTCCTGTGATTTACAAGAGACAATTCTTTTATTTTTTTGAGCATTTTCTATTATTTAAATACAATGTCAAGTGAAAAAAGAAAACAACTGTATGATATAATAAATATGCCAATAAAAGAAAATGATGAGTTTTATAATAGTATCGAAGTAGTATTAAAACAGCAGTTAAATATGCAAGAAGACATAAAAAAATTAAAATTAGAAAGAAGGTAAGTTATGTATAGTGTATTATTAAGTGAATATGAAAAGGGTATGGAATTAGTAGAAAAAAAATTAAAAGATAAAATTAAAATTGATAATAAAGCTGTAATAATTGCTTGGACTTTTCCTTTAGAAATTGATAAGAAGACATTTGAAGAGGATTGGTTTCCAAAGGGAGGAAGAAGATATAATAAGTATGTTGGTTCATTATTAAAATTAGGATTAAAGGAGGAAAATATAACAGTATTAAATTGTTATGATACAGAAAATTTTGAAAATTTTAAAAAAATAATAGATAATAGTGACATTTTAGTAATAACTGGTGGTAATCCTGAAATGTTATACAGCAAGGTAACACAGGAAACTGAACTTTTATATAACATAAAACATTATAAAGGAATTATTATTGGATTTAGTGCTGGTGCTGATTTACAGCTAAAAAGATATTTTATTACTGCTAAGAACAATTACTATAAATATTTTGCTTTCTATGATGGCTTTGGGGTTCTAAATGATCCTTTTTATTTAGATGTTCATTCAAAAAATAATAAAAAATATTTAGAAAAATTGCAGAGGGTAGCAAATGAAAAGAATAAACCAGTTTATGCTATTTTTGATGATGGTGCTATGATTTATGATAGAAGTTCTCAAGAACTAGAACTGTTTGGAAATGTTTTAAAATTTGAACCCGGTGACTAATATGAAGTTACTAGTTACTGATTATGATAATACATTAGAACTACATTATGATTTTACTGATAATCATTCCATTTAAAAAAGGAGCGTGTAAGAAAATCTGAGTAAGTGATATCTATCCATGATTATTGTTCCCCAAATTTCGAGAGTGAGTCTGTAAACCAATCATTTTACTTAAAAAATAATCATATAATTTATGGGTGATAATATGCTTCCTTTTATAATAACTTTTTTAGCGGGATGCTCTACTTTAATAGGCTTTTTCTTTATCTATTTTAGAAATTCATCTAACAAGGTCTTAATTTCCTCTTTAGCGTTTGCTAGTGGTGTGATGTTTTTGATCTCTATCTTAGACTTGATTCCTTCTTCTTTTTCTTCTATATCTGAAATTTATTATGTAGTACCTGCTTTTTTGATCTGTAGTTTATTTGTGGTAATTGGGATTGTTTTATCTATGACCATTGATAAATACTTGCCAGACAACACTTATCATGACTCTAATTTGTATCGTGTTGGTATGATTTCCATGATTGCGATTATGCTTCATAATATTCCAGAAGGTTGTAGTTATTATGCATCACAGATAAATTAGGAATATAATGTTGGTTTGTTAAAAAGAAATAGCTATAGTTTTTATGTTGATTTTTTGATAAAATTATGATGATAGTGTTAATATATGGGAAAGCTAGAAAAAGAAAAATGTTACAAATAATTATATAGTTTAAATGTATCTTGATTATGATGTTAAGAAGGTTTAGGAATTATTGAAAATAGGACTGTTTAATATTTAATAAGCTTGATATAATAGGTAGAAATAATGTTAGGAGTAGACTTGTATGGAGGAAGAATTAAAATTAAAAGAAGTTATTGATGAATTTCAAAATTTAATAGATGAAAACAAATTAAAACAACAAGCAGTTATGAAAAATTATAGCCATGATGTTGATACAATGGTAAGTTTGTTAAATTCTCTAGAAAATAAAGAACAAACTTTAAAAATAAATATAGAGAAACCATATTTTGCTAGAATTGATTTTAAGGATTCTAATTCTTTAAAAACTGAAGTATGTTATATTGGTAAGATTGGTACTATGAATGAAGATAATAAAATAGTAACTGTTGATTGGCGTACTCCAATTGCATCTCTGTATTATGATAGTGCATTGGGAAATACTGGTTATTTAGCACCTGAAGGAAGAATAGAAGGTAATCTTTTATTAAAAAGACAATATAATATTGAAAATAGAAAACTACTTGATTATTATGATGTTGATACTGTTTCTAATGACGAGTTGTTAAACTCATGTTTGTCTACTTCTGTTGATTCAAGATTGAAAAATATAGTTTCTACAATACAAAAAGAACAAAATGACATCATAAGAAAACCTATCGAACAAGATATTATTGTACAAGGTGTTGCTGGTAGTGGTAAAACAACTGTTGCCCTTCATAGAATCGCATATTTAGTTTATCAAAATCGTGATCATATAAATATTGATCAATATATGATAATTGGTCCTAATAAATTTTTTGTTAATTATATATCAAGTGTACTTCCTGATTTAGATGTTAATGGGGTAGGAGAATTTGATTTACTAGAATTTACGAATTCTTTTTTAGGTGAAAATATTAAGTTAGATAAAACTTCAGATGATTATATCACTAAGTTTAAAATGTCAATTTCTTATAAAGATTCTTTGGATAAATATGTGGTTAAATTGAATGAATTAGTAGTGTCAAATCAAGATCTTGAGATGTTTGGTTTTACTATTATGAAAAGAGAAGAAATTTTAAAAATATATGATAGAGTTAGTAAAGATACTGAAATAATTTTAAATAGAGTTGAAAAAACGATAATGTTTATGAAAAAAGAAATTAATTTAAGACAAGAAAAATTGATTGTTTTAGCTAATAAATATATTGATTCTTTATTTGAAAGTGAAACTAATAATGATGTATTAAAGAAATTAGTTAAGCAAAGAGAAATGATAAAAAAAGAAATAAAAAATGATTGTTCTTCAATAATAAGAAAATATTTTAATATCGTTAATGAAAAAACGAGTTTGTTATATATTAATTTCTTAAAGAATTTTTCGGATTATGAGGAAGGTGTAACTTTAACTTTAAAAAATCAAAAGATAAAATATGAAGATTTGGTAGCTTTACTTTATTTAAGATATAGAATAGTTGGAAATGGTGATTATTTAAAATATCAACACGTAGTAATAGATGAATCACAAGATTATGGTGACTTTTTCTTTTATACTTTGAAATGCATTTTGAGTAATGCAAGTTTTAGTGTTTTTGGTGATCTAGCTCAAACAATTTATGAATATCGTACTATTGAATCTTGGAATAAAGTTATTGAGGTTGGTTACGATAGTAATTTATATTACTTATCAAAAAGTTATCGTACAACCATAGAGATTATGGAAGCTGCTAATAAAATTAATAAATATTTAGGTTTAACTGAAGCTGAAGCAGTTATAAGACATGGTAAAGAAGTAGTATATGAGAAACTATCTTATAGTTTATCAAATAGAATTAATGAATTCTTAAATAAAGGTTATAAAACTATTGCAGTAATTAGTAAAACTAAAGAAGATGCATATTTAATCCATCAACAATTAAAAGATACATTGAATATAAATTTAATTAGTGATGAAAGTTTAGAATATAATGGTGGTGTATGTTCTATTACGTCTAGTTTATCAAAAGGATTAGAATTTGATGCAGTTATTATTAATAAGGCAGATTCTAATATTTTTAATATTGAAAATGATTTTGATATGAAGTTATTGTATGTATCAATGACAAGGGCATTGCATGAGCTTGTTGTTACTTATGATAACGAATTAGTTAGTGTTTTGAAGTAGGAAGTGTATTTGTTATGAACTTGGAAATATTAGATTTAAATTTAGATGTTTATAAGACCTTTTATGTTGTTTGTAAGGTAAGTAGTTATTCACAAGCTGCTAAGATATTAGGAGTTTCTCAACCAGCAGTTAGTTATAATATAAAGAAACTTGAAGAAAGATTGGGAATTGAATTGTTTAATAGAAAGTCTATTGGAATTGAATTGACTAAAGAAGCGGAGTCTTTGATATCATATATTGAAGATGCTTTAACTAGCATTTATATTGGTGAACAGAAAATTAATTCACTTTTAAATTATAGTGCTGGAATTGTTTCTATTGGTATTCCATCGCATATAGGTGTTTTCTTATTAGTTGATTTGATAAAAGAATTTAATATAAACTATCCTAATATAAAATTCAAAATTGTAAGTAAGTCTACGAAAGAGTTATTTAGACTTTTACATAATAATAGTATTGATTTAATTATTGATAGTGCACCTATAGAAAATGGATATAATTTTTCAGTAAAGAAAATTGGAAAAGTAGATGGTGTATTTGCTTGTCATAAATCTCGTGTTGAATTATTAGATGTTGAACTTGAACTTCAGGATATATGTAATTATCCATTAATCGTTCCTAATAATGATTCCAGTACTACTCAGGAACTATCAAGAATATTTATAAAAAATAAAGTTGATTTTAATCCAATGTTTGAAGTTTCAACTAGTGATATGATTGCGAATATGGTTAGTAAAAATATTGGTATTGGATTTTTGTTAGAAAATACTTTAGCACTTTATCAAGATATTAAGAAGATAAATCTTGTAACGAAATTACCTTGTTTTGAGATTTATGAAATACATAAGGAAAATAATATTTCTGTTATTACAAAAAAGTTTATTGATTATATTAATAATTATTTAAAACAAAATTAGGAAGTATATATGGCTCCCTAATTTTTTTAATTTGCTTGTAATAGACATAAATTCTTTTTATACCTATTATCAAAAAATAAAACTTGTTTTATAACTGTTGTTAGAATATAATTTTGTTAAAAGGGAGGATATATGAAAAAATATAGTGTTGGATGGGGTTTGACAAATATATGCAATATGAATTGTCAATTTTGTTATAGTAAGATAGCAAGAGATAAAAACCAAGAGTTATCATTAAGCGATTGGATTAAATTTATTGATTTGAATCATGACAACATCGAAAGTATAAATTATGGGACAGGTGAAAATACTTTAATAGATGATTTTTTTATATTTATTGATTATGTAAGAACTAATTATCCTGAAATTACTCAATCACTCACTACTAATGGTCATTTATATGAAAAAATACAGTCTAATTCTAAATATTATGAAAGTTATTTAAGAAGTATAGATGAAGTTGATGTGTCATTAGATTTTGCTGATAAGAGTAAACATACACAATTTAGAGGACAACCTAAAGCTTATGATTGGGCTATTAATACGCTTAAAATGTTACAACAAGATCATAAGAAAGCAACCATTGTGTTTGTTGGTTTTGATGAAACTTTAGAAAAAGAAAATATTACGGGGCTTTTTAAAATTGCTTTAGAATATGATGCATACTTAAGATTAAATATTTATCGTCCGACTTCTTGCAATGAAGAGATTAATAAAAGATTTATTCTTTCTGAAGATAAGTTATATGATGCTTTAGATTTTATAAATGAAAACTATCGTATCTTATCTTTGAATGACAGTTTGCTTGGTAATTTATATACTGATGAATTAGTGTCAGATAATACAGGGGTTAGTAGTATTAGAATTTTACCAAATGGTATGATTTGTCCTTCTACTTATTTGATTAGTGATGAGTATTTAAGTGATTATTCAATATTAGATGGTAAAATATTAGATAATTTGGAATTTCCTCAATTTGAAGCACCACCACTTCCTAAAGAATGTGATAATTGTTTAATAAAGGATAAATGTAAAGGTGGAGTTTTAGATAGAAGATATTTATGGTATGGAAGTTTAGAGGAAAGAGATCCATATTGTCCAACTAGGTCTAGTAAGGATTTACCTAAACAGAAATATAAGATTTATAAAAAAGAAAGAATATCTGTGCATGATGGATATTTACCAACATTATTTTTTGAGAATAGAGAGGATAAATAGTTATGGAAAATTTTCAACCCAAAATTGCTATTATTATGAGAGATGATGAAATAATAAAAGAATTTAATTTAAAACGTGTTACAGTTAATACTTCATTTGGTCCTGTACATCGTTGTTATGAAGGATATATATATAATGTTCCTGTTTTAATAATATATGGAAGATTTAATGGTGAAAAAGTTCCTTCTTCATATATTAATCATGAACAAAATATTGAAGTTGTAAAGAATAGAAATATTTCTAAATTAATAGGTACCTTTGTTGTAGGGGGCATTAATCCAGAAATGCCGCAGGGTTCTGTGCATATCGTAAAAGATTTAGTTGGAATGGGTCCTTATAAGATTCACTGGAATCAAAATCAACCATTTCACAATGCAGAAATGTATGAGCCTATTTGCCCTAAATTAACTAATATGTTAATTGCTGCAACTGAAAATTTGGATTTTCCTGTAAAAAAAGATTCAATATATGTTACTTTTTATGGTTACCCTCGTATTGAAACAAAAGCTGAATTAGATTTTTATCATAGACAAGGATGGGATATTGTAGGTCAGACATGTGATCCAGAAGCTACTCTTGCTAGACTTAATAGAATTTGTTATGCAGCTGTTTGTGTTCAAATAGATGATCCATTAGGAAGAAGTGAATATATTGGAACACTGAAAGAAAAAAAAGAGGCTAAACAATATGTTGAGTCAATAAAATCATGTCGTAAGAGAACTTCGAAATTAGTTCTTGAATTTTTGAAAAAGTTTCATGAAGAAGAATGCGAAACATGCGGTAAATTAATTAGAAAGAATAATAATTTTAGGGAGTTTCCTGATGATTTTTATGAATAGGAGTTTTTAAAATGTTTGTTTTTATAGCTATGCCATACTCACAATTATGTGATGAGAATTATTTGTTAAAGCCAGAATATAAAGATTTTTGTATAAAATTGACAACTAAACTCAAAGAGATTGGATGCACTTATTTTTTAGCTCATGAAAGAGAAAATTGGGGTAAAGAATATTCAAAAGATATTGAAAGTACAGAAATAGATTTTAATACGATTTCTAGATGTGATTTGGTATGTATGATACCTGGGGTTCCTGCTTCTGGTGGAGTTCATGTTGAATTAGGTTGGGCATCTGCTGCACATAAAAAAATCAATTTGTTTCTTCAAAAAGATTATTTTTATTCACCGATGGTTACTGGTATTGATATCTTAACTGATGCAAGAAAATATTATTATGGTAACGATTATGATGATAAATTAGTTGATATTATCATTGATAGTGTGAAGGAAAGGATGAATGAAAATGCTTAAAAAATATGATTTTACTATTGCAGGTTGTTGTATACATTTATATACTGATGTTTCTTCTGTTATTAAAAAACTAGATACTGAACCAAGAACAGTTCTTAAAACTATACCTTGTAACATTACAAAATGTGGTGATTTTGATCAAATATTTGAAAATCAAAATTGTGTTTTTATTTTATCAGGTAATGAGAAAACGATAAGTGTTGATAAAGAAAAAAATACAGCAACTTTAATTTCTCCAGTTGATAAATTTCGTTTTCCAGATTTTGTTTATGTGCTTTTGGGAATGTTTATAAATTTATTAAAGGATGAAAAAAAATATTTATTACATTCTGCTACCGTAGCTGATGATAATAATCGTTCAATAATACTTGTTGGTGATCCTGGCAGTGGAAAAAGTACGCTCGCTTATCATTTGATAAGAAATTATAATTATAAATTAATTTCTAATGATACTACTGTGTTAAGTATGGAAGATGATAAGTTAAGAACTATTGCTGGAACTAAACAAATGCAATTGCGTTTAGGAGCTGTTAAATTATATTTTCCAGATTTGTTGCCTAGTTTAGAAAAAGAAGACTCTATGAAAAATGAATGGGATTGTAAACCATATATTAATAATATTTTAGAAAATGATAACGTGGAATTTGCTGATGAATCAGTAGTTAAAAGTATTTTTCATATTACTACAGCTAAGGATACAGAATTAGCAATAAGAGAAGAAGAAGAGGTTGATAAACGTTTATATATATATGAACAATTAATCCGCCAGATTCGTAGTACTAGAAACTTAATTGTTGGTTATAATTATCCATTACCATCTTTTGAAACAGAAGCAGTTAATTTGGATATTGCTGCCATTTCAAAAAGAATAGTAGATACTACAGCCATTTATGATATAAGAGGAAGTATAAATGAAGTTGCGAAAGAAATGGTAAAACGTCATGAAAAATAAAATATACTTAGTAACATTATCTCCAAATACTCATAGAACAAGTGAAGAAAATCTTGGAATTTTATATTTGAAATCTTCTTTAATAAAAGTTGGTTATCAAGTAGAAATTATTGATGGATGGTTAAATGAATATAGTATTGAAGATGTATTTAACAAAATTGTTTATGATGAAGAGCTATTATTTGTTGGAATTTCTTCTTATATGTCTAATACTAAACCTTCTATTGAGCTTGTTCAATTATTAAAAAAGGCTTATCCTGATATTAAAATAGTAGGTGGTGGATTTGGTCCTACGTTTTATCCGAATGACCATTTAGATAATGGTTATGATTTTATATGTAAGGGTGAGGGTGAGATTTCTTTAGTTGAACTTGCAGACTGTTTGAAAAGTGGTAGTAGTTATAAGGAAATAAAAGGAATTAGTTATAAAGATAATGATATTATTATTAATAATCCTTGGCAGAATTTGGTGGATGATTTAGATAGTTTACCATTTCCTGCTAGAGATACTATAGATATTGTTTTAAAAAATAAATCAACAGTTAATATGTTAACATCTAGAGGTTGTTCTGGTAATTGTGAATTTTGTTCTGTAATTTCTTTTTTTAGATTGAGTGATGGTAGAATTTGGAGAACTCGATCTATTACTAATATTGTTGATGAAATAGAAAATTTATATCAACAAGGAGTATCTTATATTAAAATGGTTGATGATAGTTTTGTTGATGGTATTAGGGATGTAAAATGGTGTCATGATTTTGCTAATGAGATTAATAAAAGAAACATAAAAGTTAATTTACGTGGTCAAATTAGAGCGGATAAAATTACTGATGAAATATTATTTTATTTAAGAGAAGCTGGTTTTTTTTCATTCGCTTGTGGAATTGAGAATGGAAGTGAAACGGCTTTAGCTAGAATGAATAAGAAGGCTACTCTAGAAGATAATAGAAGAGCTTTGAAATTATTTAAAAAATATCAATATTTAGTTCAAATGGGATTTATTTTATTTGATAGAGAAACTACGCTTGAGGAGTTAGAGGAAAATTATCGCTTTTTAAGAGAATTTGAATATACGGTTACTAAAGGAATATTTTCAGAAATGTATTCTGCTGAAGGCACTTTTCTTAATTCTAAGTTGAGAAAAAATAATCAATTATCAGAAAGTGATTTTATACACAATAACAATAAATATCAGTTGGTTGTTCCGGAAGTAAAGTTAATATATGATGCACTTAAATTATGGCATAAGAGTCATAGTGAAGTTTATGATATGACTATTGATCCGTTAACAGCTCCTAAAGCTTTACCTAGAGAAGAACTACAATTGTTTTATGATTATGCGATGCAATTAAAAAGAAAAGATTTAGAAGTTTTTAAGGGTATATTAGACTTATCTAGAAAAAATCCAAATGACATAAATGCTTTTGTTTTAGATTCTATTACTAATTCTTCGGATTTTTATGATTCTATAGAACAAGGTGTAGCTAAAGTTTATCAAAAGAATGGATTTAATTATAATGCTTCTAGAAATCCGTTTATATAAGCTTAATTTATTTGCGGCATTATATAAAAAATGATATAATATGTTTGAAAAATTAAGAGATATTATTGAATTGAATGGAGGAAGAAATATGAAAACTGAAAATTATTTAGGGCAATTAGTAAATGTAAAGATGGATAGACCGTTAGGAACTAAACATCCAAAACATGGGTTTATTTATTTAGTTAATTATGGTTATATTCCTGGTACAGTAAGTGGAGATGGTGAAGAGTTAGATGCTTATGTGTTAGGAGAATTCGAACCACTTGATGAATTTGAGGGAAAAGTTATAGCAATTATTCGCCGTACTAATGACAATGATGATAAGTTGGTTGTAGCAAAAGAAGGTAAGAATTATACTGATGATCAAATTCGTGCGTTAGTAGAATTTCAAGAACAGTTTTTTGAATCTATAATTATTCGCTAATTATAAATATTATTGGGGGTATAAAAATGGGAGAAGAGGAAAAATATTTAGAGTATACTTTAAATTTGATAAGGAAGAGTTTAGAAGAAGAGTTAGAAAATTTTGATGAATTGGAATTTAAATATCGTAGAGATCCAGATAGATATGGTGTTGCATATAGAATCGCTTGTAATAATTTAAAGATTTTAAATAATGGTATTTTAAAACCGTATTTTGCTCGAATTGATTTTAAAACAGATGGTTGTGTTGATTCGGAAAAAATTTATATTGGAAAGTATGGTATTTATGATAGTGAATCTAAACCGATTGTTGTAGACTGGAGAGCACCAATTTCTAGTTTATATTATGATTCTGAGATTGGTATTGCTTCATATGTTTGTCCAGAAGGAGTTATAAGTGGTAGATTGACTTTAAAAAGACAATTTGAATTAGAAGATGGAAAGTTATTAAGTTATCACGATGTTGATATTGTAAGTAATGATAATCTTTTACAGAAATATTTGCAATCTAATAATGATATGAGATTAAAAAATATTGTTTCTACAATTCAGTCTGAACAAAATGTTGCTATTCGTAAACCTTTAAACATTAATACTATTATTCAAGGTGTTGCTGGTAGTGGTAAGACTACTATAGCTCTTCATAGAATTGCATATTTAGTTTACAACTATAGGGATAAAATAAAAAATAATCAATATATGGTAATAGGTCCTAATGATGTTTTCTTAAAATATATTGAATCAGTATTACCGGATTTAGATGTCTCAGATGTTAATCAACAGACTTTTGAAAGATTTGCGAAAGAAATAATTGATGAAGATATTCAAATTAAAAATTCTTCTAAGAAGCTTAATTTATATTTGACAAACAAAATAAATAATAATATTCCAAAATTTAAAAGTTCTGATGAATTTAGAATGATGCTTGATTTGTTCTTAGATGATTATTTTGAAAAAGTTATATCAGATGGGTTAGTTGTAAAGGAATTTGAAGTTGTTGATAAAATAACACTTTATCAATTGTACCAAAATGCTTTAAAACAATCACAAAATTTTAGTGAGGCAACTGATAAGTTTGTTGTGTTAGTGAAAAATTATGTTGAGGAACACTTTGATGCAATAATTTCTAGATTAAATAAGAAATTATTAAATGAATTTCAAAATGAAAAAGTAGATAAAGATGCTTTTAATAAAAAACGTAAATCCATATACGAAGAAATTCAAAGGGGATGCAAACAAATCTCGAGAAAATATATATCTAAGTATAATTTGACTCCAACAAAATTATATAAAATGTTTATAACGAATATTAGAGAATATGGTTTGACTGATTATTCTTATATGGAAGAGTTAATAAGTGAGACATTAGGAAGTGTAAAAGAAAAGAGTTTTGATTTTGAAGATTTAGCCCCACTTATGCATATAAGATATAGATTAGGTATAGATAGAAGTTTTATTAATTATCGTCATGTAGTAATAGATGAAGCACAAGATTTAGGAAAGTTTAACTTTTATGTATTAAAAGAATGCCTTCCTAATGCAACTTTTTCAATTTATGGTGATATAGCACAATCTATTTATGATTATAGAAGTATTGATTCTTGGGATGAAGTAAGAGATGTATTAGGAAATTGTGAATTAATATCTTTCAGAAAGTCATATCGTACAACTGATGAGATTATGACTGTTGCTAATAGTATTGCTGAAAGTTTAAATCTTGAAACTTCTGAGTTATCTATACGTCATGGTGAAAATGTTACATTTAATCAAGTGGAAAAAGAGAATATTCCAGCTTATATAAAGAATAAAATTATTGAGTATAAAGAGAAAGGTTATAAAACTATTGCGGTAATTAGTAAATATCCGATTCAATCAAGTTATATTAATGATGATTTATCTTTTGAGGGTTTAACGGTTTTAAATATCGATGAAAAAACTGATGTTACTGCTAATAGTAATGGAATTTCAACTATATCTAATTATTTAGCAAAAGGTCTTGAATTTGATGCTGTAATATTAAATGATGTAAGTGAAGAAATATATAATTCAGATAATCCATCTGATATGAAAATGTTATATGTTGCATTAACAAGGGCTCTTCATGAAATGGATGTTGTTTATTCTAAAAATATAACACGTCCACTTGCTAAGTTTGTTAATGATAAAAATATTATAGAAAAACCAGTTATTAAAGTAAAAAAATAGAATAATTAAATAGTTAGTTTTTTCTTATTAAAAATATCTATATTAGTCAATAATTAAAAAACTAGATATGTATCTATTTTAATAAAACCTTTATCAATAAGTATTTACTCGTAATTGAAACGACATTTTTACGGTATTTTAATAGACATTTATTCCATATTGACTATAAGAAATGGCATGATACAATATGATAGAATATGAAATAATTTTATAGTTAAGTGCAAGTCTAAAAAAAGATTTGTGCTTTTTTCATATTCAAAAATCCTCCTTAATAATAAGAATAATGGCCATAACTTTGTCCAATATGTACATTAAAAAGTACCAGAATATGAATTGAAATTTGAAAAAAGTGTAGAAAAAATGTGTTAACATTTGTATAACACCCTTATAAAATAAGGATGATAAAGTAAACGATTGTATAACATTTTCTTTAAGTGTAAACATCTAGTTTTTTACTAATACCTTATGAAATAAGGATAAACTAGCTACTAGCTAGTTGTATGTATACGGGTTTATCCTGCTTTTAATTGATTTGGATAATGTTGAAAAAATGATAATTTCTTTGGCCATAATTTAGGCCATAACTATGTCCATAGATTTTAATAATTTTATAAATAAATATTATTACTTTCACATAAATTTAAATGAGTAATCAAAAAAAGAATAAAGGGGGGGATTTGATGAAACAAGAATTAAAGTTTAATTTATTTTATGACAATGTTAATGAAGACTTAGAACAGTTATTAGTATCTGCAATTATTAATTATTTAAATAATAAAAAGGAAATGGGCTTACATTTTGGTTAAAGTGCGTTATTATAATTATAATCAATATTATATTTCTAATAAGTGAGGAGGTAAAATGTATAATACATTAAGAAATATAGTAAAAGAATTTTTTGTTGCAATATATATAAGACTATCTAAAGAAGATGATAATTTAGGTGAAAGTGAAAGTATACAAAATCAAAAAATATTATTAACTAAATATGTTAAAGAACAAGGTTATATTTTAGTAGATATTTATATTGATGATGGATATACTGGTACTAATTTTAATAGACCTAGTTTCCAAAGAATGTTAAGAGATATTGAAAGCGGTAAAGTAAATATGGTCATTACTAAAGACTTATCAAGGTTATCAAGAGATTACATTGGTACAGGTGAATATGTGGAAAAATGGTTTCCAGCTCATAATGTTAGATATGTTGCACTTACTGATAATATAGATACATTTTTAGATAATTCAAACAATGATATCGCACCTTTTAAGGCAATACTTAACGATATGTATGCTAAAGATTTATCTAAGAAGATTAGAACGGCACTTCATACTATGCAAAGCGAAGGTAAGTGGGTAGGTGGATGTCCGCCTTTTGGATATAAAGCAGATCCTAACGATAAAAATCATTTAGTCATTGATGAAATTGAAGCACCAATAGTTAGAAGAATATTTGATATGTTCGCTAGTGGGGTTAGGATTAATAAAATAAGGGATATATTTAATAATGAAAATGTACCAACATTTTCTACAACTAGAAATAGAAATTTTGTAAGAAATGGCAGTAATGGTAATATTTATGGTTATTGGTGTAATACCACAATAAAAAAAATATTACAGAATAGATTATATACAGGAGATATGATACAAAATAGGCGATCTAGACTTAGTTATAAATATCGAAAGATTATTTGTAATCCAAAAGAAAGTTGGATAGTTGTAGAGAATACTCATGAAGCAATTGTTGATAAAGATACTTTTAATAAAGTCCAAAAATTATTACCTAAACAACATCAAAGAAACGATAAAAAGGAATTATTCCTATTAGATGGATTATTAACTTGTGCTGATTGTGGTCATAATATTGGAATACGTGCTAGACGTGCTAATGGTAAGAGTACAACAGTTTGTAATTACTATAGAAAGTATAATAAAGATTTTAGATTATGTACTTCACATGGTTTTGATTATGATAAATTAGAAAAAGGTATCGTAAATGAAATCAAGAAAGTAATATATTTAGTTAATAATGATAAATTAGAGTCAGAGATTCTAAAAAGATATCAAAATAATAATACATTTGATACTTATAGAAAAACTAAAGAAAAATTAGAATTTGAACTTGAATCTATAAATAATAATTTAGATAATATGTATATTGACAAACTGGAAAATAAAATAACTGAAGAAATGTATGAAAGAGTGTATGATAAGTTAAAAAATGAAATATCTTTGAAGAAAGATAAACTGAGTGAAATTAATGAATATTTAGATAAATTAAGTAGTTATGAAGATTCATTTAGTATTATAAAAAAAGAAGTAGGTGAGTTTAAAAATAAATATCCTACTCGTGATTTAATACTTAAATTAATTAAAAATATTTCCATACATGAAGATGGAAATATCGATATTTATTTCAACTTTAAAGAGTTGAATATTATTTATGAAAATCATGATGCCTGATAACTTCAATCAGAAGGAATCGCTACTTATTTAACTTCTAATCATGATTTGAAACTAGGAATTACTTTAGCCATTGCATTGGCTTTGCATAATATTCCAGAGGGTATTAGTGTAGCAATTCCAATTTATTATAGTACAGGAAGCAAAAAAAGAGCTTTTTTCAATACTCTTATATCTGGAATGAGTGAGTTTTTGGGTGCTTTGTTGGCTTCTATCTTCTTAGTAGGATTCAGTAATGATTTTTTTATGGGATGCTTATATGCTATGATTGCAGGAATTATGATTCATATTTCAATTTATGAATTGTTACCTTCTAGTTTTAAATATAAAAAGCCAATGCAAACGATTTTATTTTTTATAATTGGAGTTTTATTTATGTTGTTTAGTAGTTTATTATTGCATTCATAGAAATTATAGAATGGAATTTTATTGTTTGTTTTATTAAAAAAAACTTCTTAAAGAAGTTTTTTTGATATTTATAAAATTCTATTCATTAGCATTTGGACTAGGACTAGGGGTAGGGCTTGGTGTAGGACTCGTAGTTGGGCTAGGAGATGGTGATGGACTAGGGGTAGGAGAAGGAGTAGGATCTGTAGGATCGTCATATACAAAGTTGTATACTGCAGGGTCGCTTTGATTTCCACTATAATTCTGGAAAGTAGTTACGACTTTATAAGTCCCTGATATATTGGCATTCGCTTCGATAGTATATGAGTTTTCCGTAGTAAACCCTAACAGAACATCTCCATAATAGACTTTATAACCAAAACTACCAAAACTTTCATTTCCTGAAGGAGCATTTTGTTTTGACCATGTAATATTAATTTTCTGAGTATTTTCATCATAGGTAACTTTTAAATTGCTTACTGTATCTAGTTTGTTGTATTTAGAAGAAGTTTCTGTTGGTTCAGTCCCTGCTTTAAAGTATTCACATGTGATTTGATCTTGTGGAGTACCAGCACTTGGAAGAGCTGCGGGCCAACTTCCATTTTCAACACAAACTTTAACTACACTGCTTGGTTGGGTAAATGTTTTTCCAGTATTCTTATTAAAAATTACATTTCCGATCGCTCTATATAATTTTCCTCTTTCAATAACAGCGGATGTTTGATGAAGATGATTTTTGCTATCTACAATTTGATATCCATACCACATAGATACTGTATATTCTGGATCATATCCTACAATCCATGCATCATTTACAGCATCACTAGAAAGATTAAGCTTATCTTTGGTTTCATCATCGAAATTAGTAGTACCAGTTTTTGCTGCTAAAGTGACACCGTTTATTTTAGCTCCGCTACTTAAACCAGATTCTACAGCAGTTATTAGCATATCACTAATCATGAAAGCGGTTGCTTCACTCATTACTTTGGTTTCTTCTGGTTTGATGGTTTTTACATCGTTATTTTCTCTAAATACAATTTTGTTGATTGTTAGTGGTTCAACATATGTACCACCATTTGCAAAAGCATTATATGCAGCAGCCATTTGTAAAACGGTAATTCCATCTACTGCACCTAGTGCACTAGATTCATAAATTTCACCTTTACTATTGGTTTCTGGTGTCAATCCTAGATTGCTAGCGAATTCGTATATTTTTTTATTTCCTACTTGTTCTTGAACTTGTTGAAAAGCTTTTAGTGCAGGAATATTTCGAGATTGCGCTAGTGCATGACGAATGCTCATTTGTCCTAAAAATTGTCTATCAGAATTGTTGATAGATTGACCAGTAGAATAGCTCCAAGGTTCATCTACAATTTGTTGATAGGTTGACCAATTTAGATATTCAATAGCAGGAGCATAGTCGAATATTGGCTTTGCAGTAGATCCAATTTGGTTGGTTTCTTGCGTAGCATAGTTTAAAGTTAAGGCTGTTGTTTTATTACGACCAGCACCAATAGCAACTACTTTTCCCGTTGCTACTTCAATTACAGCAACACCACTATTTACACTATCATTAATCCATTTGTATCTGGTATTTCCGTTCATGATTTCATCTAGACCAGCTTGACGAGAACGATCCATGTTTGTATAAACAAGCACAGAAGTAGTATTGGGATTAATTCCATGTTTTTCTTGCAATTCTTCAATTACAGTATCAATATATCCTTGATAATCTAAGGTTCTATCTTTATCTGCTAATAAAGAAGTAATTGGAATGGCATTAGCCATATCTGCTTCTTCTTGTGTGATATAGCCATGTCTTACCATTAAATTTAATACCTGAGCTCTTCTATTATAAGCATTGGATGGATTTCTAAATGGATTGTAGTAGGTTGGATTATTGAAAATTCCTACTAGTAGAGCTGCTTCTGAAAGGTTCAGATCTCTTACACTTTTTCCAAAATAAGTTTGTGATGCTTGTTCTACTCCATATGCATTATTGGACAAGTCATAATTATTTACATAATACTCTATGATTTCTTCTTTTGTGAAGTTTTTTTCTAACTTGAATACTGCTAAATAGATGTCTTCTAATTTACGAATAATTCCTTCTATACCACTACTTTTTTGTCTTAATGGATCGGTATAAGTATTAGTGATTAGCTGCATAGAGATGGTAGAAGCTCCACCAGCATCACTATTTCCTAGTAATTGCCCAATTGCCGCTTTGATAAAACGCGGTGCATCGAATCCATTATGTTGAAAGAATCTAGCATCTTCTGTAGCAATCAAAGCATCAATAAATACTTCTGGTAAATCATCATAAGTTACATTCTCTCTTAGTTCTTTTCCAACACGAGTGATTTCTTCTCCATCTTTGTCATAAAAAATACTAGCTTCTTTTTTATTTAATTGTGTAATATCAAATTCTGGAGCATCTTGAATAATTTTAATAACAAATCCGCCAACTACTAAACAAACTAGAATTGCTAATATTAAGAAAATAATTAAAATTATATTTAGCACTTTTCTTTGCTTTGGCTTTGATTTTATCTTGTCTAATAATCTAGCAATTCCTAAAATTAAAAGAATTCCTATTGTTAGAACAATTGTTAATTCAAAACCTAATATAAAATAGCTAAGAATAATTAGAGTTAAGATAATGAGACCAATGATTATCATTGGTTTTTCTATTTTTAATTTTTTTCTAGTTGTTGTTGTTTTGTTAGAGCTTTTTCTTTTTCCTTTTTTGATTGATTTTGTCATTTTGACACCTCCATGTATTCTTTAATAATTTCTAAATAGTCTAATCTTGGTGCATATTTTTCTTTTATTTCATAACCTTTCTCTAAAAAATATTCATAAGGAATCGATTTTCTGTGATTGTGATCTATATAAGAAAAAAAGTCATCAGCAAATAGTAAAAAAGTTTTATGATATTCTACAAATCTGATAATGAGAAAACCAATTCCTCCGTGTTCTATAATGTTTCTTAAATGGTTTCTTTGATGTGGATGAATATTTTCTAATGGAAAATAACTTTTATTATTGGTTTCTTTTGCTTCAAAATCAATATATTTGCCTTGATATAATCCGTTATAATCGGTAGTAGAAGGAGATTCGAAGTAAGCTTCTTTAATCGTAATTCTACCTGTCCTATTCGTTTTACTAGGATAGTCGACTTTTAATATTTTGATCGGGGTAGGTTTTTTATAAATAAATGCTTGTTTTGTATCAATATAATATTGATTAGAAATATTGATATCATTTTCTAGATTCATTCCACGATTATTATGAAATACTTGTTTTTTATTTAGGATTTCCTTCAACGAGTTTCCTTTATTATATTCCATTTAATCACCTATATCATATTATACTATACTATGATATTTTTTCCAACTTTTTTATTAGAGAATTTTAATTAGAAAGATTCCTTTTTATCTTTTTTTGACTTTTTTTGTCGAAGTTATGTTTTTTTTTATTTCATATTTTATAATATCTAAAAAAGGAGGATATTATGAATTATTTACATGTGATTGAGATATTAAATCAAATGGAGAAAAAGATTGTGGAAGCAAAATTAATCACTTATTGCCGAAATGATTCGTAAAATGCGTTATAATAAATAGGATGGTATTATGACAATTAAGGATTTAAAAGGTTTATATATAGCACATCGTGGAATTCAAACTGAACAGACTATTGAAAATACAATTCCTGCTTTTTCTTTAGCTCTTGCTAAGAAGATTCCTATTGAATTTGATTTACATATTTTAAAAGACGGCAATATTGTGATTTATCACGATCCTAATTTATATAGGTTAATGGGAGTAGATCGAGAAATTTCAAGTTATGATTACGAGGAACTAAAAAAAATAACTTTTCCTAATACGAATACCCATATTCCTTTATTTCAAGAAGTTTTAGATTTAGTGAAAGGGAAGGTATTGTTAGTAATTGAAATTAAAAGAACGAAAATAATTTCTTATCAAGAGTATTGTAGAAAAATAGTTTCTATTTTAGAAAACTATCCATATGATTTTGCTATTAAATCTTTTGATATTCGTATTGTAGATTGGTTTTTAAAACATACTAATTATATTACGGGATTATTGATCGCTAATAGAAAAAAATCTATTTATGATTTTTTAATGCAACGAAAATGTACTCTTTCTATATTAAAACCGAATTTTATATCGGTAGATTATACTATCATTTCCAATAAAGTAGTAAAAAACTTTAAAAAAAGAGGACCTGTTTTAGTTTGGACTATTCGTGATGCTAAAACTTTAGGTATGGTGAAAGAGAAAGCCGATAGTTATTTGATTGAAAAGTTTTATTTCTAACTATCAGTAACTTTTTCTATTTATAGAATGGTAATTGACATTTATATTTATTTTTGTGATAATATTAGCATAAGGGATTGGTGAAGAAATAATGATGCAAGGTAAGATTTCTTTAACGCCTCAAGACATTTTAGAAAAAGAATTTAAGATTGACACTAGAGGATATCGTTTAAAAGAAGTGGATCAGTTTTTGGATGAGATTATTGGAGATTATGAACAATTTTATGAAATTATTAGAAATCTTGAAAAAGAGAAGGAAGATTATCTAAAAGAAATTATGAATTTGAAACAAGAACTTAGAAATGTCAAGATGAGTATTGATATTGCGAAAACTAGTGATAAAGAAGTTACTAATATGGATATTTTACGTCGTGTTTCTAATTTAGAGAAAATTGTTTATGGAAAAGAGGAAAAAGAAGAAGAATAATAATACTTTGACAAACGCTATATTCTTGTAATATAGAGGAAAGTCCATGCTCACACAATCTGTGATGATTGTAGTGTTCGTGCTAAGGGAAAAAATAACCTTAGGTAGCATTTTGCTAACGGCGATGAGGTTTCCTAAGTTGAAAGATATGGAAATAGTAATTGTAAAGTGCCACAGAGACGATTTTTTTTCGAAAGAAAAAAGTGAAACGTGGTAAACCCCGCGAGTGAGAAACCCAAATTTTGGTAGGGGAGCTCTGATAGAGAAAACGAACGAAGTCAGGGATCGAGTAATCGATAGATAAATGTTTGTCACCTAGTAATAGGTACAGAACATGGCTTATAAAGTATTTATTATTGATTAGAGGTGTATAACTTGAAAGAAATTGGCGAGTTTTTAAAATCTTCAAGAATTCAAAATGGAATTAGTCTCGAAGAGGCTGCAGAAGATTTGAATTTTTCTGTTATTCAACTGGAAAATGTGGAAGATGGAAATGTACGAGCTTTTAAAGATGTTTTTATATTAAGAGAATTAGTAAAAGAATATGCTAAATATTTAGGGGTAGAGACAGATAATATTATGGATGAGTTTAATGATTTTATGTTTGAGCATACTTCTAAAATTTCATTAGATGACATCTTAGAAGCTAGGAAATTGACAAAAGAGAAAGAAGTGGAGGAAAAAGAAAAAATTTCTTCTCCATATACTAAGATTCGAACTCCTAAGATTTCATGGAATCGAGTGAAATGGAAGCCGATATTGATTACAATTGGTCTTATTATCGCTATATTAGCTATTATTGGGATTTGGTCTCTAGTTCATAAAGAGGAAGAGGTAATCTCTTCAGAATTGGTTGGAAGAAAGATGGAGGAAGTATATGAATTTACCTACTAAATTAACTGTACTTAGAATTTTTTTAGCGCTTGTTGTAATGATTTTGTTAATGTTTCCCTTTGAAGCAATTGGAATTAGTTTTCCGGTCATTAGAGCTGGAATAGATATTGATGTTCAATATGTTATTGCAGGAATTATATTTATTATTGCTAGTTTTACGGATTTTTTAGATGGATATCTAGCTCGAAAGAATAATCAAGTAACTGATACGGGGAAAATGTTAGATGCGATAGCGGATAAAGCACTAGTTAATCCTATTTTGATTATATTTGCTGCTGAAGGTATGATTAGTCCTATTGTGCCAGTAATCGTAGTTGTGCGAGATATTGTAGTAAATGCTATTAAAATGGAGGCTGCATCGAAAGGAAAAGTCGTGGCTGCAATTCAATCAGGCAAAATCAAAACTGCTAGCTTAATGATCGGTATGGTTCTACTATTCTTTAGTAATGTTCCTTTTGTGTATTTGAATATTCGTGTAGATTTATTATTTATTTATTTTGCTACGATTATGTCATTGGTATCTATGGTTCAATATTATGTATTAAATAAGAAAATTATATTTAGTGATTCTGCAAAATAGATAATGGAAATGCGTTAATTATGAAAAATTCCTTAGGGAATTTTCTTTTTTTACTTCTTTTCGTACCCAAAAAATAAATAAAACATTTGTTCGAAAATGGTCTTGCTTTTTTTGAATAAATAGGTTATGATGTATTTGTAAGCCAAAATAGGAGGATTTTATGACAAAAAATACAAACAAGAACGAAGCGTTAGAAAAAGTATTAAGCGATATTGAAAAGCAATTTGGAAAAGGTGCTATTATGAAGCTAGGAGATAATAAGCACATGGAATTAGATGTTACTTCTAGTGGAAGTTTAACTTTGGATATTGCGATGGGTGTTGGTGGTTACCCTAAAGGAAGGATTATAGAAATTTATGGTCCTGAGTCCAGTGGTAAAACTACATTTGCTCTTCATGCTATTGCGGAAGTACAAAAATCTGGTGGGAGAGCTGCTTTTATTGATGCTGAGCATGCTTTAGATCCGGTTTATGCTAAAAACTTAGGTGTAGATATCAATGAACTATTATTAGCACAACCCGATACTGGTGAGCAGGCATTGGAAATTTGTGAGGCTTTGGTACGAAGTGAAGCAGTGAATATTGTAGTTATCGATTCGGTAGCTGCATTAGTACCACAAGCTGAGATTGATGGTGAGATGGGAGATAGTCATGTTGGTCTTCAAGCAAGACTAATGAGTCAAGCACTTCGTAAACTTTCTGGTACTATAAGTAAGACCAAAACAACCGCGATTTTTATTAATCAGTTAAGAGAAAAAGTGGGTGTTATGTTTGGAAATCCTGAAACAACACCTGGAGGAAGAGCATTAAAATTCTATTCTACTATTCGCCTTGATGTTAGACGTAGTGAGGCATTGAAAATGGGAGATGGAATTGTAGGAAATAAGACTACAATTAAAGTAGTAAAGAACAAGGTGGCTCCTCCATTTAAGACAGCTGTTGTTGATATTATGTATGGAGAAGGTGTTAGCCGTGAAGGTGAAATCATTGATCTTGGAAGTGAATGTGGAGTGCTTGAAAAATCAGGAGCTTGGTATTCTTATAAAGGAGAAAAAATTGGACAGGGTAAAGAAAATGTCAAATTGTTTTTAAAAGATCATGTAGAACTTCGTGATGAACTTGAAAAACAGATACGAGAGTATTATGGTATAGGTGAAAAGAAGAATACAAAAGAGTAATCTTCTTTTTTTATAATCTGTCTTTCAGACAGAGAAGACATTTTCCTTGACTTATTTTTTATTTAAACTTACAATATAACTAGATGTTAATGATTGAAAACAAATTTAACATATATGAAATGGAGGAATCGTTATGAATATAGTAATCTCCATTTTACTAGTCATTGTTGGATTGATTGGTGGTCTTGTTTTTACTACTATTTTTAATTCTTTACGTGAAAATAATGCAAATAAAAGAATAGAGGCAATTATTGAGAAGGCTAGAAAAGAAGCCGAAAAAACCAAAAGAGATTCTATTTTAGAGACAAAAGAAGAAATTCACAAATTAAAATTGGATTATGATAAAGAAGTTAAGGAAAAAAAATTAGAGTTAAAAGAGTCAGAAGAGCGTTTGATTCAACGCGAGCAGAGTATGGATAAACGTGATGAATTGTACCAAAAACGTGAGGCTAACTTAGATGAAAGAGAAAATAAATTATTTGATAAACAAAAAGAAATCCAAGATGAACAAGTGAAAGTGGAAGAAATTAAGCAACAACAGTTAGATTTATTACAAGAACTTTCCGGTATTAGTCGCGAGAAAGCGAAAGAAATGGTAATGACTAAAATAAAAGAAGCTATGTCAAAGGAAATTGCTTCTTATATCAAAGAAAGAGAAAACGAAGCCAAACTTGAAGTAGATAAAAAAGCAAAAGACTTGTTGGTTTCTTCAATGCAAAAGTTTGCTGCTGATGTTGCCAATGAGCAAACAGTAACGGTTGTTAATTTACCTAATGATGATTTAAAAGGAAGAATTATTGGTAGAGAAGGAAGAAATATACGTACTTTAGAAGCAATTACAGGGGTGGATTTAATTATTGATGATACTCCAGAAGCTGTAGTTTTATCTAGTTTTGATCCATTGCGTAGAGAGATTGCTAGAGAAACACTAGAAACGCTATTAAAAGATGGAAGAATTCATCCTACTAGAATTGAAGAGTTATATGATAAAGTTAGCAAAGATATGAAAGCAAAGATTATAGAGTATGGTAATAATGCTTTGTTTGAGTTAGGATTAACTAAAATGGATCCTGAACTCGTGGAGACAGTAGGAAAACTTCATTTTAGAACTAGTTATGGTCAAAATGCTTTACAACATTCTTTAGAAGTAGCACATTTATCTGGGGTGATTGCTGGTGAACTTGGAGAAAATGTGACTTTGGCGAAGCGTGCCGGTTTACTGCATGATATTGGAAAAGCAATTGATCACGAAATCGAAGGAAGTCATGTAGAAATAGGAGTAGATCTTGCGAAAAAGTTTAAAGAACCAGAAATAGTAATCAATGCTATTGCTTCTCATCATGGAGATACGGAAGCAACTAGTGTTATTGCCTTTATTGTTGCGATTGCAGATGCTCTTTCGGCTTCTCGACCTGGTGCTAGAAATGATTCGTTAGAAAATTACATTAAGAGATTAGAACAATTAGAATCTATTGGTAATGATATTCCGGGCGTTGACAAGACTTTTGCTGTTCAAGCTGGTAGAGAATTGCGTGTTGCTGTAAAACCAGAAGATGTCGATGATTTAGCAGCGCATAAAATTGCTAGAGATATTAAAGAAAAAATCGAAAATACAATGCAGTATCCAGGAACCATTAAGATTACAGTGATTCGCGAAACAAGAGCACAAGAAGAAGCTAAATAATTTAGTTTCTTTTTTATAGGTGATATTATGAATGTTTATGATTTTGATAATACTATTTATGATGGAGAAAGTTTAGTTGATTTTTTTATCTTTTGTATGAAAAAGAAACCAAGTCTGATTTGGTATTTGCCTCTTCTTATATATACTTTGATTTTATATAAGTTTAGACTGTCATCTATCCAAAAATTTTATAAATTATCTAGTAAAATTTCTTCGGTTGTTATTTCTAATAAAGATCATATAGATGGATTGGTAGAACCATTTTGGAAAAAGAATCGTTCTAAATTAAAACCAAAATTTTTAGAAATGCTAACAGCAGAAGATGTTATTATTACTGGCTCTCCCCGAATATTAATTTCCGGGATTATAAATGAACTAAAAGTTTTGCCATCTAATGTAATTTGTTCAGAATTTGACTTAAATACTGGTTGCTTTGAATTTATATGTCTTCGAGAGAATAAAGTAGAGGCGTTTACAAAAAGGTATTCTGAAGCACACATTGAAAATTTTTATACAGATTCATTGAATGATATTCCTATGATGAGATTGGCTAAGCATTCGTATCTTGTGAAAAAGAAAAAGGATCCTGAATTAATCGATCCGAAAGTTTATCGTTAAAGAAGATAGTAAAGGCACTATCTTTTTTGTTTTTTTTATGATATATTTTATCTAGAATATGAAGGGATGATCCAAATGAACTATTCTACATTTCAAAGAAAAAATCATAAGAAGGCTAAAATTATCGTGATTTCTCTTATGGCCTTTAGTGTTATTATGATTGGCATATTTGGTTATCTAGTATATTTAGATATTCAAAATAGGCCGCTTATAGAATATCCTAAGTATCATTTATCGACTACAGATTGGACTAGTGATAATGTAACTATTACCGTAGATTCAGAGGATGGAAAGATAAGCTCTTATTCTTTTGATGGAGGAAAAAATTATCAAGAGTCTAATTCATATGAGGTTTTAACCAATGGCGATTTTTATTTGATTGTGAAAGATATTCATGGCAGAACCAGCAATATGATTCCGATTTCTATTAAAAATATCGATAAAGACTCGCCGATCATTTCATTTGAAAGTACCACTACAGTTCCGCTTGGTAGTCATTTTTCTTTAAGAAGTGGAGTAAATGCCTATGATGAGGGTTCTGGCTTAAGTAGTAATTATGTCGTTACTCCTGATTCTATCGATACTTCCATTGCAGGTGAGTATACCATTCATTATACTGCTTTTGATAAAGTTGGTAATTATACCGAAAAAGAACGCAAGATTATTGTTTCTGATATCCAGGGTAAGACATACTATCGTTATCGTACGGCTACCGTTGAATCTTATCAGTGTGAACCTTACATGTGTAATTGTGTCACTTCTAACGCTGCTTTGCAAAATCAAACTTGTCCAACGGGTTTTACTTTTAATGAACCTGATAAATGTTGTCAAACTTGTTATAAAACTTGTAAAAGAACAGTTTGGAGTGAATGGAGCGAATGGAGTCAGGAAAAGGTTACTGCTACTGCTACTCGTGAAGTAGAAACGAAAGTTGAATAAAAAAATAAATCCAAGTATTATGGATTTATTTTTTTATGTCAATAATAACAGGTAAAATAATTGGTCTTCTACCAGTTTTTTGTTCAATAAAAGGAATTAATTCACTAATCATTTTGCTTTTGATTTCGTTGATTCCATCATTGGTATTATCTAGCTTATCTTTAATGATGTTATAAGATGTTGCCTCAATTTCTTTTATTAGTTGCTCGTTTTCATTTACTAAAATGAATCCTCTGGTAGTAATATTTGGCTTGATTAATAAATTTCTTTTTTCCATATTAATATTAGCAATTACCACTAAGATACCATCATTTGCCATTATCTTGCGATCTCTTAATACAACACTGCCAATTTCTCCAATACGGTTCCCATCTACATATACATCCTCTCCGGATACTTTTTCTTTTGCTTTGGTGATAACATGATTTTTTAAAGTTAAAATATCACCATTTTCAATTACGAAAGTATTTTCTTTTGGAATTCCGCATTCTACTCCTAGGTTTGCATGTCTTTTTAACATTCTGTAATCGCCATGGAAAGGCATTAAATATTTTGGATCAATTAAGCGAATCATTAATTTTAATTCTTCTTGATTAGCATGTCCTGATGTATGTAGTTCACTTAAAGAAGTATTTGTAAATACTTTAATTCCTTTTAAATATAGTTTATTGATAGTTCTTGCAATACTTACAGCATTACCAGGAATAGGGCTAGATGAAAAAATCACAATATCATCAGGTCGTAAAGAGATTTGTCTAAATGTTCCATCGGCCATTCTGGATAAAGCAGCAAGAGGTTCCCCTTGACTACCAGTACATAAGAAGCAAACTTCACTAGGTTTTAAATTTTTAGCTTCTTCTGGTGTAATGATAATTTCTTTATGATCAATATATCCGCCTTCGATTGATATTTTAATGTTATTATCCATGCTTCTACCAAATACACAAATTTTTCGATTATGTTTGAAGCAAGTTTCTACAATATGTTTTAATCGATAAATGTTAGATGCAAAAGTAGCAATAATAATTCGATTGGATGTATAAGTATCAAAAATATCAGTTAGGGCGCTGTCTACTTTGGATTCACTAATAGACATTCCCTCATTTAAGGCATTGGTAGAGTCACTAATTAATAAATCGACTCCGCGAGATCCTAATTCAGCCATTTTATGCAAATCAGCCATTGGTCCAATTGGAGTTAAGTCGAATTTAAAGTCACCAGTTGTAACTACACTACCATTTGGTGTTTTTAGGTAAATTCCATGAGAATCTGGGATCGAATGAGTTGTTCTAAAAAATTCGATTTCAAAATATTTAAATTTTAAAATATCTTTATCTGTATAAGCATAAAGATGATCATAGCGAATATTGCGATCTTGTAATTTAATTGCAATTAATTCCTTGGCTTGCTTTGGAGCATAAATAGCTGGTACATTTACTGTTTGCAATATAAAAGGAATAGCTCCAATATGATCTTCATGCCCGTGAGTAATAATTAAACATTTAATTTTCTCTTCGTTTTGTTTTAAAAAAGTATAATCCGGTAGTACATAGTCTACCCCAAAAAGTTCTCCTTCTGGAAAACGAATTCCCGCATCTATAATAACAATCTCATCTTCATGCATTAAACAATACATGTTTTTCCCAACTTCTCCTAAACCACCTAAAACAATAATCTTTGTTTCAGTGTTAGGTTTCATTTCTATATTTTCTCCTTTCTTAAGTTCAAGTGAAAAGAACTAACTGATATGAATTATACTATTTTTTTATCTTTTTGTCTATCCTTTCTTGATAAATTCCCTTTCGTTTACTGATTTATAAAGTTGCTTTTTATTTCGAGAAATAGTATAATTATTTTGTAAATAAAGTATGTTTTATGGATGGTGATGAGATGGATTTCTGTATTTCTGAGACAGATGTTATAGATCCTTTTGAAAAAGAAAATACTAATTTTTTTACTCGAAATTTCGTTACATTTGTTGATTTTAGTGCTTTTGAAGTAGTTTATAAAGATTTTTCTTTGATTTCTAAAAAGAGAAATCCCTTTGCTTTACAAAGAAAGCAGATACAGATAGATTTATTTCATTCTAAAGATCAAGAAATAAAGATGAGGTAAAAAAGACTATGAAATAGCTCTTTTTTTGATATTCATCCATTTATGATAGGAGAATTTTATGGGATTATTTAATAAAATAAAAAATATTTTTGCCAAAGAAAATAATGAAAAACAAGAAAACTTAGGTGAATATGTTGATGCTCACCAAGAATCATTAGAAAATGTTCATACCAAACAAGAAAAAGATATTCAAGTTTATGAAAAAGGGTTATCTAAAAGTCGTAAAGGATTTGTTTCTAATTTGATTCAGCTTACTTCTCGTTATCATAAAATAAATGAAGAGTATTTTGAGGAATTAGAAGAAATTTTGATTATGGCGGATATTGGTGTAAATACTGTTATGAAGTTTATGGATCGTTTACGCGAACGTGTGAAACATGAAAAAATAGAGGATCCTAATTTATTAAAGGAAGTTATTGTAGATGAACTGTTTATTATTTATGTAGATGATAACATTTTAGAAAGTAAAATTCGATATAATGAAAATGGTCCTACTGTTATTTTATTTGTTGGAGTAAATGGGGTAGGTAAAACGACTACGATTGGGAAATTGGCTTGGAAAATGGTTGAAGAGGGAAAAAAAGTGTTGCTGGTTGCAGGAGATACTTTTAGAGCTGGGGCTTGCAAGCAACTAGAAGAATGGGCTAATAAGGCTGGAGCTGGTTTTTGTGGAAAAGAAGAAGGCGCTGATCCAGCCAGTGTAGTTTATGATGGCTTAGAGAAAGCTATCCAAGAAGACTATGATATTGTGATGATTGATACTGCTGGAAGACTGCAAAACAAAGTCAATTTAATGAAAGAATTAGAAAAAATAAATCGTGTGATTGGTACACATATTCCAGATGCTCCTCACGAGACACTGCTAATCATCGATGCTACTACTGGACAAAATGGTATCAGTCAGGCAAAGAGCTTTCAAGAAATTGCTAATATTACAGGAATTGTTTTGACTAAATTAGATGGGACTGCTAAAGGTGGAATTGTTTTGGCTATTAAGGAAGAAGTTAATATTCCTGTAAAATATATTGGATTAGGAGAAGCAAAAGAAGATTTACAGTCATTTGATATTGAGGCTTATATATATGGACTTTTCAAAGATATGATGTAGGTGATATTGTGAATAAAAAGATATATTTTAATAATTTATATGATTACTATTCTCTGTTGTTAACGGAGAAACAACGCGATTATTATGAAGCTTATTACTTTCAAGATCTTTCGTTAGCAGAAATTTCTGAGAACGAGCAAGTTAGTAGAAATGCCGTTCATGGTCAAATTAAAAATGTAGAAGAACGGTTAGAGTTTTATGAACAAATTTTGGGTTTATATCAAAAATCTTTAAAAATAAAAGAATTGATTTCTGATTTAGATCCTGATTTAAAAAAGAAAATAGAAGAGTTTATTTAATTATGTAAAAGTGAATAGTCTAGAGATGCTAAAAATAGTAATCAAGAATAGGGAGGGGAACTATCATGTTTGAAAAAATTATTTATATTGGGGATACGGATGTTGATATTAAATTAATTACTGGTAGTAATATACAAGGAGATATTATGAATATGCCAATTGTACTTCAGGATCGTGGTAAGGCTATTTTGGCAGAAATCAAGGATATGCATCCAGATTATGTGAAGGCAAAAATGCTAGGAGAACTAGTCGATGGAAAATTTATTGGTGGAATTTTAAGAAAACCAAGTTTAGATGCTACTATCCGTTCTTTAACGGATGATGAACTTCGATATATTGTGGGAGAAGAAAAAAAAGGTCATTTATTACTAGGCGTTAGCCCTTTTTATAATTCTAAAAATATTTATGTAGATATGAATGAATTATTTAGTAAACATATTGGTATTATTGGAAATACTGGTAGTGGTAAAAGTTGTGGTATTGCTAGAATCATTCAGAATATTTTTAATAATCCGAATTTTATTCCTTATCGTTCTAATTTTTTTATTTTTGATTCTTCTGGTGAGTATTATTCTGCTTTTTCAAATATCAACACCATCAATCCAAATTATCATTACCGTTTTATTACTACGAATACCAATCATGTCTATGATGGAGAGTTGCTTCGTATTCCTATTTGGTTATTAAATGTAGAAGATTTAGCATTATTATTATCTGCTACTACGCATACTCAACTATCCATTATCGAAAAAACTTCCAAACTAGTAAAAATTTTCTCTCAATCAGATGGCTCTGCTATTGACTATCAAAATCATTTGATTGCCAATGCAATGATGACAATTCTCTATTCTAATCAAAGTGCTACTAGTAAAAGAGATGAAATTTTCTCTATCTTAAATACTTGTACTACGGAAGCTTTTAATTTGAATGCCACTGTTCAGGGAATTGGATATACTAGAAGACTTCAAGATTGTTTTTTAATTGATTCTACTGATAATTTTTCAGAAAGAGTTCTTCTTACAGAATATATCAATAAATTTATAAAACCTGAATTAAATCAGTATGAACCAGAGAAAGTTCACTATTTTACATTAGAAGATTTAGAGAAAGCATTAAACTTTGCTTTAATTAGTGAAGGATGGTTGCGCAATGAAAATGTTTATGCAGATGCGATTGCATTAAAAGTAAAGTTACATGAATTGGTCATTGGTCCTAATAAGAAATTTTTTGATTGTAAAGAGTTTGTAAGACTGGATCAATTTGTTAGTAATTTGATTGTTCAAGATGGAAAAAAATATCAAATTGTAAATATTAATTTAGAAGATGTAGATGATTCTTTTGCTAAAAGTATTGTTAAAATTTTTACTAGACTATTATTTGAATTGTCTAAAAAAGTTCAAAGGGGCAGTATTCCTTTTAATATTTTATTAGAGGAAGCACATCGCTATGTTCAAAAAGATAGAGATGAGTCCTTATTTGGTTATAACATCTTCGATCGTATTGCCAAAGAAGGACGAAAGTACGGTGTGATTATGTCTTTGATTAGTCAAAGACCGGTAGATTTATCAGAAACCGTTATTTCACAGTGTTCTAATTTTATTATTTTCAAAATGAGTCACCCTAGAGATATTGAATATATTACCAAGATGATTCCTAATATTACAGAGGATACGATTGAGAAACAGAAATCTTTACAGGTTGGGAATTGTTTGGTATTTGGTTCAGGATTTAAAATTCCTTTAATTGCTAAATTAGAGTTTCCAAATCCAGCACCACAAAGTAGTAGTTGTAATGTTGTGGAGAAATGGACAAGTAATTGATGATGGAAAACAGTCAAAGAATTTATGAAAATTTATTGTTGCAATAGGATCATTTATCGGATTTAGAAATGATAACATTTGCTTTGATTCTAGCTCATTTACAGAATCGTTTGAATTTTAAATAATTTTTTAAACTAGTTCTAACTAGTTTTTTTTTTATTTCTTTTGTATAATAGTAATAGTTTATAGGGAGGGATAACATGTTTGAATCACTTGGAGATAGACTTCAAAATGCTCTTCATAAGATAAAGGGTTATGGAAAAATTACAGAAGACAATATTTCTGATATGATGAGAGAAATACGTCTTGCATTATTAGAAGCTGATGTTAACTATCAAGTAGTCAAAGAATTTACAAATACAGTAAAAGAGAAAGCTTTAGGAGAAGAAGTACAGAAAAGTATTAAACCTGGGGATTTGTTTGTTAAGATTGTAAAAGATGAATTAACAGAATTATTGGGGGGAGAAAGTGCACCTCTTAATATGACTGGCAATCCTGCTATTTTAATGCTAGTTGGACTTCAAGGTTCTGGTAAGACTACAACGATTGGAAAATTAGCTAATTTCTTAAGAAAAAAGCATAGTAGAAAACCACTACTTGTTGCTTGTGATGTATATCGTCCAGCGGCAATTGATCAATTAAAACAACTAGGAAAACAGTTGGGAATTGAAGTATATGAAGAGGGTAAAAAAGATCCTGTTGAAATTAGTAAAAATGCTATTTCCTATGCCAAAGAAAATGGCTATGATTATGTCTTAATCGATACTGCTGGTAGACTGCATATCGATGAAGAATTAATGGAAGAGTTGCAAAATATTAACAAAGAAGTTCATCCACATGAGATCTTATTGGTAATTGATTCTATGATGGGACAAGATGCTATTAATGTAATTCAGGGATTTCATAATAGTTTAAACTTAACAGGAGTAATATTAACGAAATTAGATGGAGATACTCGAGGTGGAGTAGCTTTATCAGTTCGACATTTAACGAATGTACCAATTAAGTTTATTGGTGTTAGTGAAAAGCTAGATGGTTTAGAAAACTTCGATCCAGAACGAATGGCAGGAAGAATTCTAGGTATGGGAGATATTATTTCTCTTGTTGAAAAGGCTACTGAAGTCATTGATGAGAAAGAGGCTATGAATACTGCTAAAAAAATGCAGTCTGGTAAATTTGACCTTGAAGATTTTTTAAAACAAATGAAGCAAATAAAAAAATTAGGCCCTCTTGAAAATCTGATTAAAATGTTACCAGGAGCTAAAAAAATGGGTTTAACCAATGTCAATATTGATCCAAAGCAACTGGCACATGTTGAGGCTATTATTCTTTCTATGACACCAAAGGAAAGAAGAAATCCTGATATTATTAAAGCTAGTCGTAAAACAAGGATCGCCAAAGGTTGTGGACTTTCTGTTCAAGAAGTGAATAAGTTATTGATGCAATTTGAACAAATGAAAAAAATGATGAAACAAATGTCTAATGGTAATTTTAAAATGCCGTTTTAGTATATACTGTAATTGTATTTTTAAAAGAATGATTACTTTAATAAAAAAGTCTAAATAGATTAGGCCAATCAATTATTGCATAGTTTTTTATCATCATACTATAAACTAGATAGGAGGAAAGAAACTATGTTTAGAAATTGTTGTTACGATAGGCAAAACGAAGTAAATAACACTTTCAATGCACAAAATATGGATGTTGATATGAACATCGAGATGACAAACAATCAAATGGGAGGAATGGCTCCTCAAATGGCTGGAGGTATGCAACGACCAATCGTTGAACCTATGCAAGAAAGAGTTGTAAATCGTACTATCGTACATGAAGTTCCACAAGTGTGATAATTTATGATAGACCAAATATATTAAGAGATAAATAAGTACAAATTTAAAGGCATTTTGATAAGAAATGTCTTTTTGTGTGGTATAATGGATATAGAATAATTAATAATTAATAATTAATAATTATTAATTTGAAAGTGTGATGATAATTTTGAATATTGATTATAATAGATGTAAAGAAATTGTAGAAAAACTTAACAATTATTTTGCGGATAAAGAAGGAGTAGCAAA
>CALVOY010000071.1 GCA_944350415.1 uncultured Bacilli bacterium
ATTCTAATATTAAAGAAATTATATCTATGGGTAGAAAAAGATGGAAAATAGAAAATGAAGGTTTCTGCACTCAAAAACATAGAACTTTCAATATATCTCATTTAAACAGCAGAAATGATACTGCTATGAAAAATCATTATTTCTTTATACAATTTGCGCATACAATAAGACAATTATTAGAACAAGGGAATCTTTTAACTAAATCATTGAATTTAAAAATAAAAGAAGTAAGCAAACTCCTTCTAAAATCACTTACTTCTAACACCTCAGATCTTAATAATTTAAAAACTAAATTTCAATTAAGATTTGATGATTAAATTATAATACAAATGTTCTTTGAAAGCACTACTTTTTGAAAAATTTTTTTAAACCATTATTGGTTCTTTTTGTCGTGATATAAAGTTTATTGTTTTGAGAAGAAAAAAATAGATAAAATTAGTTTTTTCCAAATTCTATCTATTTTTTATTAATTATTTATTTTTACTCTTTTTTTCTGCACGAATCGTTATTAGACCAATCTTGTTTCTGTTTATTCATTTTTTCGAAATATTATCCATTATTGTCCCTTTGCTTTTTCTGATCATCTTTTCTACTCTATCAACTGATTTAATATCTGAACCTATGTTCTTTCTACAAAAGTTGGATGTCTGTATTTTTCTTTTCTTCGTTATAATTTAAAAAGCACATATTATTTACCGCCAGTGTTAGTTCGCACTTACATTGTATCATAGGTAATTCTATGTGTCCTTTTATATTTATTTTAACACTTACTTTATCTTAACTTTCTACTCTATTGTTAAAATATTTAGCTAATGATTTTAGTAATTTTTCATCTTTTCCACTAGAAACTATGCTTTCACCATTTTTAGTTGTTTCTTCCATAATGGGAAAATCTACTATCAAATTATCTTCACTATCTAATTTACTGGTAAAAAATAATACTTACCATAAAAAAAGAATAGACTGAACTATTCTTCTACAGCATAAACGCTAACTTGTTTTTTGTCTCTACCAACTCTTTCAAACTTAACGATTCCATCAATGGTAGTAAATAAAGTATCATCATTTCCGCGTTTCACATTAACACCAGGCATTACTTTAGTACCTCTTTGACGGTAAAGAATAGAACCAGCAGTTACAAATTCACCATCACTAGCTTTGGCACCCAATCTACGACCAGCAGAATCACGACCATTAGATGTAGAACCTTGACCTTTATGGTGAGCAAAATATTGTATATCTAAAACCAATCTGTTCATCATTTTATTTTCCTCCTTACTGAATCATGATATTTTCTGGATAACTTTCTGAAAGTTCATTTAGAAGACTTAACATATTCTTAACCAATTTTTCACAAATAGAATCTTTTTCTAATATAGTAATAATCATACCATCACTAATCTTTTCTACTTGTAAATATTTTGGGTTGATTTCATAAATACCATTAATAGTTGTTGTCACAATACTACTAACACTACTACAAACAATATCTTTTCCATAGTCATCATAATCAGCATGACCTAATATTTTTATCTTCTTAGTTCCTTCAACACTTACTTTAATCATGTAAATTACCCATTAATTTTTTTAATTTCAATCTTTGTATAAGGTTGTCTATGACCAAGTGTTCTACGATTACTTCTATCTTTTTGACTATACTTAAACACTCTAATCTTTTTACTTTTTCCTTGTTTAAGGATTACACCTTCTACATTTGCTTTACTAATGTAAGGATTTCCTACTTTAGAATCAAGCATTAAAACTTCATCAAAAACAACTTTGTCTCCTTCTTTACCAGCTAATTTTTCTACAAAAATAACGCTTCCTTCAGAAACTAAATATTGTTTTCCACCGGTTTTAATCACTGCTCTCATAATATACCTCCTTTTTTTAATTTCTAGACTCGCTCTTAAGGTACAAATTTCTTTGTTTATAACCTTGTCAATGCGGTTTGAAACAGGAGCTTCAAACATTTAAGATTTTATCACAAAACATAGATAAAAGCAACCATTTTTTATCCATCCATAGAATCTTTTTGTAGATGCCATTTATTATAACATCCAATCGTAATAAGCTCCAATATCTTTTTTTACAAATATATAAAACAATCAATGTAAATATCTACTCTTTTTCTTTATAAAAGCATGGATACTTTCACTTTTTTCTGCCACTTCTTCGAAATATTCCCCGTAACTCCTATCTTTCTTTTCCTCCTTTAGCATTTGAATGAGTACTGTGATCTTTCTATCAGGTACTAATTTAAAATAAATAATCTCCCTTTTTAACATATGAAGGAAATAATCTTCTAACATCAATCTATTTTTCTTAACATAATCAGCAACTGTAAAAAAAGATTGATGATGGTATCTTCCTGGATCTATCATATACAAATTACCATCTTCTGGTAAAAATATGGAATTATGAAATCCAATATCAATCGCAAGGAAGCGATGCTCACTTAATAAATTGATTTCTGTTTCAAAGTCTTTTAAATTTTCTATGAATTTATCCCAAGAACCATTAGTAATTCCTACTCTTGTTTGTTTTTTATTTCCTATTCGTTTTGTAACATAACCGGCATAATTCCCTTCTTTATCAAAAATAAGGCTTTCTGGTAAAATAAATTTTTCAAACATCCCTTGAACTTCTAACAATGATTGATGATAAGTTTTTTTATTGCCAAATCCTTCGTTTAGAGCACATAAATGATAAATTTTATAAAGTTTATTTTTTACTAAATACAAATTTCCTTCACTGCCTTGTCCAAAAGGTTGTTGATGAATTGGAATGTTTATTTCTTGACCGTTCACATAATAAATAGCCATATGTCACCTCTTTTTTAATAGCATAGATTATAACACAATTCAGAGGAAAAAGCTAGAATTTCTAATCATTCATCATTTTCTGTTTTCCTTAATTTTATCCTTTTTAAATATTTCAAATTCCTTTTTCATCAAATATAAAAGACTACTAATTAATGTGATCTTATCATTTTTCAATATCAACTATTTCACCATTTGAATAAAGCTTTCTAAACTAGTGTTTTTATATATAACATATCTTGGCACTGCATATTTATCATCGGTTTGTTTTGCTTTGCGATTACCCCCTACGAAAGCCAACTGAAAACCTGTTTCTTGTAAAGCTTCTACCATAGTATGATTCTTAGCATAAAATGGATAACAGAAAGCAAGATTACTTCCAATTTTATCAATAGAAATTTGTAAGTCCGCTTTTAATTCATCTTTAGATAAAAGAAGACCCTTATAAGTACAACTACCATTTCTACAGTAATTGTTATGATGAAGCTCATTTCCATGAGAATGAATTTCTAAATAATCGGATTTATAATGATGAACATCCCACCAACCAGTAATTAAAAACAAAGTAGCATGCATTTGATACTCTTCTAAAATAGGAATTAATTGATTACCATTGATAGCACTAGTTCCCATAGCCCCATCATCAATAGTGATCAATACCGATTTTTCTGGTAAAGTAATTTTTTTATCCATCCAATCATTAAATTCTTGCATTGTCAAAGTTTTATAACCATTATTTTTTAAATAATCCAATTGCTTTCTAAAATTACTAACATCCAAACAAATACTTTCATTACAAGCCTCTCCAATAGAACTATCATAAAAGAAATGATAATTTAAAACGGCTACACCAGAAACCGAAGGAACCTTCTCTTTAATTCCATTTAACATATCTTTGATTCTATCGATAGAAGTCGTAGAATAAATTTCATATTTATAATACTTAGTATCCCCTACTTTTACTTTCGCATCTCCTGAACTAAAACGAATATCATCTAAGTTAGTATTTATAGTATAGTTATAATCGTTCACAATTTTTTCTTTCTCACTATCTAACTCTTTGTATGATAACAACAACACTTTATTATTTTCTAAATCCACTTGTCCATTTACCCATCTTTTGAAATCGGTAAGAGAAATGGTTTCATAAGCATTTTCTTTTAAATAAGTAAGAACTTCTGTTAATTTAGCATTAGAAATATCATCACTGAAATTTAGAATACTAATATCTTTTAGAGTATCTACACTTTCTTTACTTTTTAATTCATAAGAATCTTTAATATAGTAAATATCATTTAAGAATTGAACATAATATCGATTATTATCTTTCAATAATACATCAAACTCTAATTCCTGATCTAAAGAAATCTTAATCTGATCATCTTGATACAATTTAGTTGGATTGGTTTGAATGGTACTAGTAATAACATAATGGTCAAAAGAGTGATTTTCTGAATTAGAATCCGCTTTTTTAATATTTTGGTAATCAATATAACAATCTGTATTTTTTATTTGATAATAAATATCTTCTTTCCCTGTTACTGTTTTTTCTTCTAATGGTAGTACAGTATTGGGATAGACTTCTCCACTTTTAATATAATTATTCTCTACTTTTTGATACAATATCTTAGAATCTGTTGTAATAACAAACTCTGAATAGCTATTTTCTATTTCCGATATGATTTTTTGTGTATTTCGAAAATCTTTGATTCTCAAAATGATCAAAGTGACACTAATACCGATTATGAATAAAAACAAAAGAAGAAAAAAGATCTTTTTTTTCATATTATCATCTACCTTATAATATATATACCATAGTTTTTATCATTAAGGAAAGAAAAAAAGAAATTAGAATTCGACTATTATCGAATTCTAATTTTTTGATCAATTGTTTCAGAGTAATTAGGCTCGTAATGAGTGGAAACATAACTTAAGAATGATATTTTTAATAATGAAGAAGCAATTGCTTTATTAAGGCGATCTAAACTACCAACAGATACAAAAGTTCTACCATCTATAAGCTTAGCATCCACCTTTTGATTGCTATCATTGATAAAGCTATATTCTTTAACTACTTGAATAGGAGGTTTTCCTTCTTCTAATCTTCTGATATTGGTTTCTTCTTGAAAATTTTTAGCCAATTCAAAATCCGTAGATGCCGGATTTTGAAGAATGGTAGCTGCTCCACTAAAGTTTTGATTATCCACACTATAATGAAATGCAACTCCTTGAGTTCTTGTACTTCCTTGATAAGCAAAGGCATTCGAAAAGAAAGTTTTATCAAGGAATGTCTTGTCTAATCCTAGACTATGATTTACATAAGTTGAACCATACATTCCCCTATGCAATACAAGATTTCCTTTTGCATCTAAGCAATCACTATGAACAACTAAATTTTTAGCATATTTCGAATTTAATAAAACTGAATTCGTTAACAAATTTTTTGAAAACTGAATAATATCATCATTAGAAACAAAAATTCCTGCATGACCACCACTACCTAAAATAACAGCTTTTGAATCATTCGGAAGATAAATTTTCTGATTAGCAGTACCCGTTATCCAATATTTCTTATTATCAGGAATAGTTACATATGTATTTTTTAAATCCAGTGGTTTTATAATATACTGTACTAATAATTGCTCATAAGTTTTGCCCGTAATTTTTTCTGCTACTTCTTTTAAGATCATAGTATGAAAATCATTATATTCATAATTTTTACCTTTTATTACGATAGTATATAGTCTTTCTTTAGCCTCTGTTGTTGTTTGAACAGCATCTATTCTACCATCTGTTTGATACGATGCATGAAATTTCATTAGATCCGCTATCGTTAAATCACCCACATTCGTAAATTCAGGGCAAATATCGATTACTTTAGTATCTAAATTATAATAGCCTTCTGCCATTAAATGATACGAAATAACACCTGTATATAATTTCGTCATAGAAGCAATATCAAACAAACTATCTTCGGTTAATTCCTTGCCATAACAGTCTTGATTACCTGTAATAATTTTAATATTACTATCATTTACATTTAATCCAACTATCATGCCAGGTACAGGAACACTATATCCTTTATTATTTAATTTTTTAAATTCTATCAAAGCATCTTCTACCATTAAATTTGTCAATTCTAAAAACGATTTGTCACCATTTCTTCTAATAGTTTCCGTAGCTTCACTCAAAATAGTTTCTATTTCTTCTTTGGCATAAAATCTTTCTTGAATTAATTGACTAGAAAATTTAGTAGCCAATTATGCTAATAAATCCATAAAATCTTAACACGCTCCTTAATCTATACTTATGCAAATATTTATGCCAAATGCTATTTTATATAAAATCGAAAATTCCAATACAAATCAGCACTGAATGAACTTATAAAAGAAAACTATATTTCTATACTTCTTGAATGACAGTAATAATCATAGGTTTTGCTTCGGTTTCTTTATAGAAGTATTTACCCAAAGAATCTCTTACTTCATTTTTAATTTGTGTATAGTCCACTTTTTTATCTTCTTCATTAATATTTTTTAAAATAACTTCTAAACATATTTTTTTAGTTTCTTCAATGATATCTTGATTTTCTTTTACATAAATAAATCCACGTGTCAATATTTCAGGACCTGCTAATAAATTCTTAGTAGCACGATCAATCGTAGCACTAATAATAACAATACCATTCTCTCCTAGCATTTCGCGATCCTTTAAAACAAGTTCGCCAATATCTCCTTGGCTTTTTCCATCAATTAATACATCATCCACTTCGATATGTTCCTTAGTTTCTGTTAAAATGCCATTTATAAATTCCGCAACATCACCATTTTGCTTTAATATGATATGATCGTTAGGAATTCCTAACTCCTCTGCTACTTCAGCATTCATATATTGATGACGATATTCACCTTTGACAGGAAAATAATATTTAGGATTCATTAAATTGATCATTAGCATTAAATCTTCTCGTGATGCATGATGAAGCAAATGTTTTTTACTAGATAAAGCTACTACATTAATATTATTTCTAGCAATATCATCCATAATCACTGCATACCTTTTCTCAATACCATCATAACTTGGTTCGGTAATAAAAATCGTGTCTGTCTCTTTTAATTTAATATACTTATCAAAACCTTTTAAAATACGATCTAGATTTGCAAATGGTTTTTCTTTCTCATCAGAAATCAAGACAATAACCCCTTTATCATTTAAATTAGATAAATCGCCAATACGATCCTTATCAATGGTTAAATAATTCATGTCAATGGCTTTGGTAATTAAATCTTGTAACCCTTTTCCCATGATCACAATTTTACGATGGGTTTTCATCACTTCATTAAAAATTTCCTGCACTCGATAAATATGAGCTGGTAAAATCGTCGCAATAATACGATCTTCATTTTTATGAAGAACCTCTTTAATAAAATCACTAATTCGATTATTAGGAGAGGTATGTCCTTGTTTTTCAGCATAGAAAGACTCTGCCAATAAACATAGAACCCCCTGCTTTCCAACATAAGCTAGTTTTCCAATATCCGTTTTATAAGGTCCTTTCATAGTAGAATCAAATACAAAATCACCTGTATAAACAATAGCTCCATCCTTAGTATATAAAACATAGCATACCGAGTCTGGTATAGAATGCGTAATGCTAATTGGAAATATATATAAATCTTTTGTAAATTCTATTTTAGAATGTGGCCTAATTTCTTTTAAATTAGCCTTATGAATTCCTGCCTCTAATAAATCATTTTTTACAATTTCCATTGTAAATTTGGTAGCATACACCGGAATTTCAGGAATAGCTTGAACCAAATCACTAATTCCCCCCATATTAGAATCATGCCCATGACTCAAAAAAACACCTTTTATATTTTTCCTATTCTTCACTAAATAATCAATATTAGGAATAATATAATCTACCCCCAACATTTTATCTGTTCCATACTTTAAACCAGCATCAAATACAAAAATGTTATGATCTACATCCACCACATACATATTCTTGCCATTTTCATTTAATCCGCCTAAAGCAAATATTTTGATCTTACTCAAATAAATCTCTCCTTTCTTGTTTTAACTTTTTTAACTCTTTATTATTTATTTTCACTTGGTTATAACAGGAAATATCCACTTCATGATACTGTTCTAATTTTTCTACTATAGAACTATCATTGATATTACAGTTAATCACGATTTTTATATAATTCACCATATTGGATAAATAACCAGATTCTAAATGAATATTTTCTTTTATATAATCGAATTCATCTATCAAATCATTTTTACTAAAATACATACTATTACTATCTAAGCTATAAATTTCTTGAATAAATTCATTCAAATCAGTATTACTAACATTGAGCATTTCTTGCAAATGAGAAAAACTTTCAAATAAATTAATATCTTCTAAAATCCAAGGATGAGTATGCAACATAAAAACAGCTGTTTGCTGAACTTGTTGGAACAACAGAACCAAATCCACTGTTTCTTTTTTCAATTGACAAAACCAATCTTCTTCTATATTTCTTTTCATACTTACTCCTAAAGGCTTACCTATTATAACTTGTTTTTTATTTTTTATCAAGAGTAGCTAATTTTTCCAAGGCACTTTTAGCTGCCTCTTGTTCTGCTTCTTTTTTACTACCAGCAGTGCCAATACCATAAACAATGTTATCAATTTTTACTGCCATCGTAAATACTTTTTGATGAGAAGGACCTTTTTCTTCCATCAATTCATAATGAAGGCTTCTTTGATCAGTTTGTACCAATTCTTGTAAAGAACTTTTATAATCGCTAAAAAAAACAGTATTCTGATCCTCAATATATGGACCTATTATTTTTAAAAGAACTCTTTTTACTTTTTCATAACCCAAATCTAAATAGATAGCCCCCATAAAAGCCTCAAAAATATCAGCTAAAATGACCTTTTTATATCTTCCACCTTCCAATTCTTCTCCGTGTCCTACTTTGATGTATTTACTGAAATTCAAATCACTAGCATAAGTAAAACAAGCATTTTCACAAACATAATTGGCTCTAATTTTAGTCATATCTCCTTCTTGGATATTATAATGATTATATAAATAATCACTGATAACCAAATCTAATACAGCATCTCCCAAAAACTCTAATCTCTCGTAATCTGCTTTCAAATGTTTTTCATTCACATAAGAAGAATGAGAAAAAGCAAGAGTATATAAGTTAAGATGATGGGGTTGAATTCCTAATGTCTCAAATAATTCTCTCATAAGTCCACCTTCAAACTATATCTATTATACCAAGAAAAAAGAAAAAAGAAAAATTATTTTTTTCTGTTTTCCTCTTTAATCAAATATTCCAAATTTCCTTCCATATGTTCATTTCTTAACATCTTGAAAGGATTTCTTACAATAAACTCTTCCAATTTAGTAGATCCTACCAGCTTCTTCAATTTTTTAAACGCATTCTCCAAAACCGGTTCCTCTTCTATACAATGGGTATCCGTAGCCACAAATTGAACCAAATCATTTTTCAACAACCATTTCATTAATTTTTTGGCTTTTTTCCCATATTTACCTGTAAGACTCTCCACATTACACTGTAGTAGACAATTAAACTCCAGTAACTCACAGATTCTTTTAGGATTCTTCTGCAAAAATTCATATCTTTCAGGGTGAGCAATAATTGGAATAATTCCATAATCGGTCAACTCACACAATATATTTTGGAGATTATTTACATA
>CALVOY010000072.1 GCA_944350415.1 uncultured Bacilli bacterium
TCGAAACCAATTTCATTATTTGTAGAATATAAAATATCGCATGCATACTGTTCTTGCTTCTCTTTTGGACTCATATCTCTTAAATTAATTCCTACCGTTAATCCTAAAAACTCATGGATTTTTCCCATCCAATGCGCATCACGATCTGCTAAATATTCATTTACAGTAATAATATGTACTCCCTCTCCTGTTAAAGCATTTAAATAGGCAGGTAAAACAGATGTTAGTGTCTTTCCTTCCCCAGTTTTCATTTCAGCAATATTTCCAAAATGAATAGCTAATGCTCCTAATAACTGTACATAATAAGGCTTTTCTCCAATTACACGAAAACAAGTCTCTCTTGCTACCGCAAATGCTTCTACTACCAAATCATCTATTGTTTCACCATTTGCGATTCTTTCTTTGAATTCATCTGTTTTCATACGCAATTCTTTATCAGAAAGTGCTTGCATCTTTTCATCTAATTCATCTATTTGATCTGCTAATTTTTCAAATCTTTTCAGTTCTTTATATTCATGATCGAATAATTTTTTTAATAATTCCATGTCATCATCTCCTGTATAGATATTATACCAAGTATTTCTTTTTATTACTAGATATTCCTTATTTTTTCAAAGAAAAAAGTAGTATACATTGTATCTGTATATCCACTTTTAGTTTATTATTTTAAAAAACCCATATTTTTTATTTTTGATTTCATAATCTCTGAATATAAAGAATAATAGTCGTAATCCATTTGTGAAAGCAAAAGCGAATTTTCAATTTCTACTTGTTCTAACATTCCTACTATTTCCATTTCCATAAAATGTGATAATTGTTTTTGAAAAATAGAATCATTCTGAATATAAGGTAAGTCCTTTTCATTCCAAGCTAACAATCCCGGAATTTTATAACTAATATGAATATCATCCTGTGTCATATTGATTTCCTCTAAGTCTGTCTGAGTTTCCTCAGCTACTAAATTCCACTCTATTTTATAGTCAAATAATTTATCTAGCTCCAATATATGATTATTTTCTCTAATATGAATCTCACTCATCTTACGATCTTGTTCATTTGTAACCATATCTCTTATCAATACCGTTTTTAACTGATTGGGAAGAGGAGACCCACTATAAGCATTTTCTAGTACCTTTAAAAACGATAAATCACGATGATTATATGGCTCAGTAATTAAAGAATCTTCTGAAAAAATTAAATCTTCTAAGTTTTGATACTGATACCCTTGCTTTCTTTCATATTTTGATAATAGACCATAAATTTCTTGTCCATTATATAAACCTTTTCCTATTTTATAATGAACGGAAGATAAGCCAAAATATTCTGTTATTTTTACTCCTAACAATTCATTTATTAAATGTGTCATTGTCTTAATGGTTTTAAAATAATATATTTTTCCATCTAATTCTAACCAAATTCCATTAGTATTTATATTATGACTTTTTCTTTTGTCAAAAGAAATAGTAGTATCTTGCATTTCTATTTCTATTATATGTTCTATGTTTCCTAGATTCACAATATTAGCATATGACTTTACAGGTACTATCATATAGGCACTCTCCTTCTTCCATCATTTCTTTTTATTATATTAATTTTTTTATTTTAACTTAGACCTAATTGATAATGTATAATAGGAATTCCTAAATAAAAACTGACTTTTACTACTAAACTCGCTACTTTGTTTTTTTGATGATACAATCCGTTTTTTCTTCTTTCATATATGGAACCGCCCTTTTTTTATCTGTATATATTAATATAAAAAGCTTATTTTGGCAAGAAAAAAAGAGCTTATTTTAACTAGCTCTTTATTCTGTTTCTATAACTCCATAGTTTCCATCTTTTCTTTTATAAATAAGGGCTGGAGTTCCCGTATCTATATCTTTATATAAATAAAATTCGTGACCTAATAATTCCATTTGAAGAATTGCTTCTTCTTCATCCATAGGCTTTACTTCTATTTTTTTTCTTTTTACAATTTTTTCTTCGGCATCTTCTTCTATGTTTTGAATATAGTCATAAGCAAAATCCTTAGCCTCTTGCCTTTTTTTAGAAGAAATTCTGGTTTTGTTCTTTCTAATTTGTCTTTCTAACTTATCAATCACGGTATCAATTGCTGCATAAAAATCGATTTGAGATTCCTCTGCTCTTAAAATAAAGTTTTTTAGAGGTATTGTCACTTCTACAACATGTAAATGGCCATGAACCTTTGCTACTATGGTAGCTTTTACATCTTCACTATTTTCTAGATATTTTTCTAGCCTACTTATTTTCTCCTTTGCATAAGATTCCATAGCTTCCGTTATTTCTAACTTACTGCCTCTGATCATGATATTCATATATCATCCCTCCTATTTATATAATAGCATATTTATTTTTTAAAATAAAGTTTTCTACTTGCTTTTACATATTTTCACATTTTTTGCAAAAGAAAAACTATCCTATTCGATAGTTTGAAGTTCTTCTATTGGCTTAATATTTTGTGCTTGATACCCCTTATCTGTTTTTACAAGATCAAATTCTACTAACTGTCCTTCATCTAATGTTTTATATCCTTGTTTTTCAATGTTAGAATAATGAATAAAAATATCTTCTGTTATATCTTCCACTGGACTAATAAAGCCATATCCCTTAGTATTATTAAACCATTTTACTTTTGCAATCATTTTATTTTACTTCCTTCTTTTATTTTATAGATGTTAACTCTTGAACAGGAGTTACATTAATAGCTTGTAGTCCCTTTGCAGTTTCTACTAGTTCAAATTTTACGATTTGATCTTCTTCTAGTGTTTTATATCCATCTATTATTATTGCTGAATAATGAACAAAAATATCTTCGTTGTCTTCGTACTGGATAAAGCCATATCCTTTTTCATTGTTGAACCATTTTACTCTAGCTTTCATATTTTCACCATCCCTTCTATTACAAAACCCGCGTGTATTCATCATAACATTATCTGATTCGACATAATTTAAAATCTGTTATTTTGTCTATTTTCGGTGTTTTTTAGTACTTTGTTAACAAAAAATTAACATCTATTACCAAAAAACTACCATTATCTGGTAGTTGTTAGTTCTTTGGAAACGACGACATCTAAAGCTTGAAAACCTTTTGGTGTCTCAAGTAATTTAAATTCTACAATCTGACCTTCTTGCAATGTTTTATAACCTTCTTGTCTGATTGCTGAGTAATGAACAAAGATATCTTCTTTATCAGTATATTCAATAAAGCCGTATCCTTTTTCGTTATTAAACCACTTTACTCTCCCTTTCACACTGCCACCTCACCTTCTGTAATTCTTTTACTGCTTACTGCTAGTGTGATATCACTATTGCGCACTTTTATTTTAGCAAAAATTGGATCCATTGTTTCATATTTTGGTTGATTCGTTTATTATTGCTTATTTTTGGCAAAATAGATTTATCTTTAGTTAACTAATTACGGTTTTTAATTAAAAATGAGCGTTCTATGCTCTAATTAAAATCTTTTATTTTTCATGTGCTATAGTAGATTGTGAAAGATATGAGGTGAGTATGATTAGAGATTTTATTGTGAATCGATCATTACATTTAGTAGCAGATATTTATCCTGAATATAATAAATCTAAAATGGATGAAATTCGTTATGGATTAGAAGCTATTTATTTATCTGTTACTAAAGTAGTAGTGATCTTATTTGTAACATTTTTGTTAGGCATTTTTAAAGAAGCTGTAATTTTATTACTATTTTTTAATGGTCTTAGGTCTTTTGCTTTTGGTATTCATGCTAGTAAAAGTTGGATGTGTTGGATCTCTTCTAGTTTACTCTTTGTTGGTTTACCTTATATCTGCATGCATCTTGAAGTACCGTTATGGGTTCATTATGGAATTATAGCAACTTCATTACTTTGTTTTCTAATTTATGCACCTGCTGATACTAAAAAACGACCTTTGGTAAGAAAGAATAGAAGAATGAAGTTCAAAATCTTAACGATGTTGGTTTCTATTATATATATAGTATTATTTTTTTACACAGATAGTGTATTTCTTAGAAATGTTATTTCTAGTTGTATGCTACTTGAAGCTGTACTAATACATCCTTTCACTTATAAGGTATTCCATTTACCTTATAAGAATTATGAAAGATATGTTTTTAGTAAATAGAATAGAAAGGAGAAAAAGGGATGAAAAAATTATTTGCTATGGCTGTTTCTGGATTAGGAATTTTAGCTGCTGGAGCTGCTTCTACTGCTTGTTTGTTCTTAATTCTTGATGAGCCAGAAATGTCTAAAGAGATGATTGAAAGATAAAGACTATATAAATGTGGTTTTTAATTCTTACAGTTTAGAATACTAGAAAAAATCTAGTATTTTTAATTTTCTAATAAAATTTTAAGTCTTTTTTTAACTTTCTTAAATAATATAATAGGAAGATGAATATATAATAGTTTTCCATATATTAAGAAAGGAGTTTTGTATGACAAAAGAAAAAGAAAAAGAATTAAAATTTATATCTTTGGTGTCAGATACTACATTTAAGTATCTATACAAGAATATAAAAACCAGAAGTTGGATTGAAAATATAATTAGGCAGAAATTTAATTTGGATTTAAGTGGTTATCAGTTGGTGGATAATGAATCGAATACT
>CALVOY010000073.1 GCA_944350415.1 uncultured Bacilli bacterium
TTTACGCCAGCAATTGGTCCATCAAATGGAATTTTACTGATACAAGTACATAAACTAGATCCAAACATAGCTGTTAATTCCGGTTGATAATCAGGATCTACAGATAAAATGGTATTTACTATCTGTAGCTCGTTTTTAAAATCTTGAGGAAACATTGACCTCGTAGGTCGATCAATCATACGTGATGCAAGAGTTCCCTTTTCCGTAGGACGTCCTTCTCTTTTAATAAAACCTCCTGGAATTTTTCCAACTGCATATAACTTTTCATTATATAAAACCATTAATGGAAAAAAATCTGATAAGACATTAGCAGTTTTACTAACTACAACTGTAGATAACACAACTGTATCTCCATATCTTACTAATACTGCTCCATCCGCTTGTTTGGCTACTTCTCCATGTTCTACTATTAGTTTCTTTCCTCTAAAATCTTTTTCAAATATCTTTTTCATAATTTACCTCCTCTATTATTCACTTTGAATTTTCAATTTCTCATTTATCTTTCTATCTATCAAAAAAATAAGACACTAAAAAACATAGTGCCTATCTTTCATTATTATTACTTTCTTAATCCTAATTTACTAACAATTTCACGATATCTTTGAATATCTTTCTTTGCTAAATAATTAAGTAAGTTTCTTCTTTGTCCAACTTTCTTAAGAAGTCCACGACGAGAATGATGATCATGTGCATGTACTTTTAAATGTTCTGTTAACTCTTTGATTTCTTCTGTTAAAATTGCGATTTGTACTTCACAAGAACCAGTATCTTTCTCACCCCTTGCGTATTTCTTAATTAATTCTTGTTTTTGTTCTTTTGTTAAAGCCATTTTCAATTCCTCCTAATCATATTTGCCTTTACCAAGCATCATGGTCGGAATTAGATCCATGTCCTAGAAAAGGTACATGTATAATATACAAGAAAACTTCTAAAAATGCAAGTCTTTTTGCTTTTAAATAGTAGTTAGATCGTTTTATCTGTCAAATGATTTACTACCATCTATCACATTCTAAATGATATTCATCACACAACTCTTCCGTTAAAATTTCTGTACTACCAGTCCCTCCACAAGTACCATGAAATCTGATAGAATCTTTGAATACATGATTTACTTTTTCATTAATCACTGTTGCATCTGTACTATATTGTGAATCTTCAAATTCTAAATACCAATAATAGTAGTAAAAACGATGATTGTCGTAACTATATGAAAAATCTTTCATTCCTGAATAATGATCGATATTATTTTTTACTTCTTCCATCACTTCTTTGGCATTGTTTTCTTTGGTTAGATCAAACTCTAAATGATCTATCTTATCTTTTAAGTCTTCTTCAGAAATTTCCCCATCGACTGCATCATCTTTAGGACCTAGCCAATAAGAGACTTTATTATAGCTATCTATCGTTGCATCTGGAAAAATATCTTTCAGATTGGTAGCAAACATAGAAAAACCACATCCATCCGGTTCTCCCATCAAACTCGTATATACTTCTAGATTATCGTTTAAGTTAAATTTCATTTGTTCAGCTGGCAAATCCGAATTTTGATCAGACTTTTCTTCTACAGAATCTTGCTGATTTCCACAACCAGTAATACTTAATAGAAAAAATCCACATAACAGAGCTATTAATATTTTATTCTTCATAATCTTATCTCCTTCTCTATTTTATAGCTTATTCTCTGCTGCTTTCTTATTTTTAGTATATCATTTTCTTTCTTTTTTGTATATCCATTTAATATATCCATAAAATTCTTTCTTACTCATTTATTTCCATTTTGGAAATTGACGGTAATTGCTTATAAGCTTTTCTTTTAATGTTTCTTCCAAAGCAGGAAGTCCATATTCCTGATTATAATAATTAGGAAATTCATTCAAATGCGCCAAAGCGATCTTAGCGGTCATTTCTAAATCGTTATTTGTTACATTAGTAGCTGGACTGATTAATCCGTGCTCTAATTCTATATTGATTCCTGTTAAAAAATCCTCTTTTGAAAATTTGGAGAAATCAATATCTAATTTTTTCGCAATCTTGATTGCATCTTCCATTGTAAACATATCATCACCAATATAGTATATGAAAGAAAAAAAGAAAGTTTATTTTTCTACTATTCTCCTAATATGGTATTCCACTTCAATTTGATTACTAGCTTCATGATTGCTTATAAAAAGCCTAGCTTTTCTAATAATAAAAACTAGGCTTTTCTTTTATTTTACTTTTTCAACATCAAATTTTACTTCGATTCCATTTAAATTAGATAATTCCACATCCAATTCTTTTTTAATCAATTCGATGGCTAAAGTCTCCTCTTTAATGACTTCGACATAATTAGAAATGGCATTTTCAAAATCCTTATTTTCAGAATAGTAAATCGTAATTCTATCTGTAATTTCAAAATCTTTGGATTTTCTTAAATTTTGAACTTTACTGATAAATTCTCTAACGATTCCTTCATGAATTAATGCATCTGTTAAGGTTGTATTTAAAACAATAAAATGATTTCCTTCATGACTGGCATTGAATCCGTCTTTAGAAGATACTCTAATTTCTACCATTTCTGGTACTACTTCTACTTCTTCATTATCTACTTCCATTTTGATTGTTCCATTGTCTTCTAAAATAGAAATATCACTATCTGCTAATCTTGTTAGTTTTTCTTGGAATTCTTTCATATGTGGACCAAACATTTTTCCACAAATTTTAAAGTTTGGTTTTACTTCAAAGTTCATGTATTGTGCTAGATCTGAAGCAAAAGTTACTTCTTTTACATTTAATTCTTCTTTTATTAAATCTACTAAATCTGAAATAATATCTTGGTTTTTACCATCGATAATAACTTCAGAGATTGGTTGTCTAACTTTAATTTTAGCTTCTTCCCTAGCATTTCTTCCAAGAGAAATTAATTCTCTTACTAGGTCCATTCTCTTTTCAATATAATCATTTATTTTGGTTTCATCATAAATTGGATAACTAGCTAAATGAACACTTTCTTCTCCTGTTAGATTGGTATAGATTTCATCCGATATAAAAGGTACAATTGGGGCAATTAGTCTACATACACCTTCTAATACTTCAAAAGTAGTTTTATAAACAGCTTTTTTACTAATGTTCAGTTCACTACCCCAAAATCTTCTTCTATTTCTTCTAATATACCAGTTTGATAATTCTTCGTTCACAAAACTATTCACTAGTCTGACTGCTTTATTTAAATCATACTCGTCCATTGCTGCCGTCATATATTTTACTAACTTATTATATTTAGAAAGTAACCACTTATCAATTTCTTCCAATTCTTCATAGTTCACTTCAAACTCTCTTGGGTCTACTTCATCTGTATTGGCATACATCTGGAAGAAAGTATAAGTATTTTTTAAGGTATTAAAGAATTTAGATTGTACTTCTTTGATTCCTTCTTCATCAAATTTAAGTGGTGTCCACACTGGAGAAGCATATAACATATAAAATCTTGTTGGATCAGCTCCATATTTTTCTAAAATACCAAATGGATCTACCGCATTTCCTTTTGATTTATGCATCTTTTGACCAAATTTATCTAAAAGTAAATCATTGACCAATACATTTTTGTATGGACTACATCCTTTTACGAAAGTAGAAATAACGATTAATGAATAGAACCAACCGCGAGTTTGATCGATTCCTTCTGAAATAAAGTCAGCTGGAAACTGTTTCTCAAATAGATCTTCATTTTCAAATGGATAATGATATTGTGCAAATGGCATAGAGCCACTATCAAACCAACAGTCTATTACTTCTTTCACACGAGTCATTGGATTTCCACATTTAGGGCACTTAATATGAATATCATCTACATATGGACGATGAAGTTCAATCGTCTCATCAATATCTTCTATTGCCTTTTCGACAAGTTCTTTTCTAGAACCAATCATTTCATCATGTCCACAAGAACATCTCCATAATGGAATAGGAGTACCCCAATATCTATTTCTGGAAATAGCCCAATCATTCATATTTTCTAGCCAGTTACCAAAGCGTTTTTCACCAACATATTCCGGATACCAGTTTACCGTATTATTAGCCTCGATAATTTTATCTTTAAAAGCTGTTGTTTTAATGTATAAACTTGGTTTAGAGTAATAAACTAGTGGAGTTTTGCAGCGCCAACAATGTGGATAATTATGCTCCATTTTTTGTTTCTTAAATAGTTTATCTTCACTAGCCAAATATTTAATAATATCAATTTCCAATTCAGAGTCTACTACAAGTCTTCCCTTCCAAGGACCCTCTGTATAACAGCCATTTTCATCTACTGGATTTAATATTGGTAAATCATACTGTAATCCAACTTCATAGTCATCTTGCCCAAAAGCAGGTGCAATATGAACAATACCAGTACCATCTTCCATCGTTACATAATCAGCACAAACCACATAGAAAGCTTTTTTATTTACCTTTAAGAATGGTAAAAACTGTTCGTACTCTTTGTATTCTAAATCTTTTCCTAAATATTCTTCTACTACTTCAAAGTCATCCCCAAGTACTTTATGAGCAAGTTTTTCTGCTACGATAAAGTTGTATCCTTTTGATGAACATTTTACATATTTTTCATTCGGATTTACACAAGCAGCCACATTACTCATTAATGTCCAAGGAGTAGTAGTCCAAATTAATAAATAAGTATTTTCTTCCTCTTTTAATTTAAAAGGAACGGTTACCGTATTCACACTAATTTCTTTATAACCTTGTGCTACTTCATGAGAAGCAAGTCCTGTTCCACATCTTGGACAATATGGTAATATTTTTAGTCCATCATAGATTAATCCTTCTTCAAAGAATTTCTTTAAAATCCACCATTCTGTTTCAATATAATTATTATCATAGGTAATATAAGGATTCTTCAAATCAATAAATTGTCCCATTTTATTCGTAAAATCACGAAAAGCCTTTTCATTTTTCCAAACAGATTCACGACATTTCTCATTGAACTCTTTAATACCATATTTTTCGATATCGGTCTTACCAGAAAATCCAAGTTCTTTTTCTACTTGTACTTCCACTGGTAATCCATGTGTATCCCAACCTACTTTGCGAAGTACTTTATATCCTTGCATCGTTTTATACTTACAAAAAGTATCTTTTAAAAGCTTCGCTAACATATGATGAATTCCAGGCATTCCATTGGCTGTAGCTGGACCATCATAGAAAACAAAGTAATCACTACCTTTTTCAATCGATTTATTTAAGATATCATCTTCTAAAAAATGATTCATTCTCTTTTCTTCTAATACACTATTTTTTTCTTTTTCTAGTTCTTTAAACATTTGATTACATCCTTTCTCTTATTATTCTTCTTATTCTTTTTACTTTCCCTTCATCATAAAAATTTTGATAGGCTAATAATTGTCTGCCACAATACTCTCTTCCCATTCTGATATTTATCATTTGTTCATAGGTTTCTACTTTTTCACAGAATTTATAATTCTCTAAAGTACTTTCGATTACTTCCATAGGATGATTCATAGGCACTACCAATTGATCTGATACCATATTTAAATTGGCATACAAGTAATGAACATGAAAAGGATTTTGACCATAATATTTCATAGCTGGAATTAATATATGACAAATCCCACTAATATCTAAATCCTGGATTCTATTTAAATAAGAATGAAAATCAGAAAGAGATTCTTGCTTTAAAATTCCTAGATTATTATCATGATAAGTACCACTAATGATTCTATCTTCCCAATTATATTTCTTCATTAATATTTCTAATGACTCGCAAGTAATATCTTGCTGTTCCTTCATATATTTTACAAACATGGCTTCTCTATATTTTATGGTTTGATCTTCTGAATGTTGTTTTAGATATTCTTTGATATCTTGTTCTGTAATTTCAAAATTTATTTTTTTCATAATACTCCTCCTAAAACAAAACCGCAATGACTCTTCCATAAGGACGAATCATCGCGGTACCACCTTAATTGATAGCTATGCTATCCACTTGAATCTGTAACGTAGACTTACGACTTTATCTTATCCATAAAGCACAAACTTGAAAGTGATTCGAATAATCATTCCTATATTTCTCTTGCACCAAATTGAGAAACTCTCTAAATATTCATTATTATTCCGTCTTTCGCACTTGTTTTTACTGTTTATTACTATAGCATAATTTTTTTTCTATTTCAATTATTTTATTTTATAATTCATTAAAATATTTTTGATACTCTTCATTCTTTATCATTAACACTTCGTGTTTTCCTGATGCACTAACACTACCATTTTCCATAAAAATTACTTGATCTGCTTCTTCTATTACATGCTTTTCTTTAGAAATGATTACAACATTATGCCTTCCTTTGGTTTTTCTAAAATAATCCATTAATTTTAAATCCACTTCTTTAGGGAAAGCATTTAATGTTTCATCAAATAATAGAATTTTAGGATTTTTTAAAACGACTCTTACAATCGATAATAAAAATTTAATATCATTTGTTACATTAGAGGCACTCTCAGAAATAACAGTGTCGTATCCATTTTGAAGTCTCATAATGTCATCATGCACACCAAGTTCTTGGCAAACTTTGACAATTTGTTCAAAATCAGGTTCTAGAATTTCTAAATTATCACGAATAGACATATGGAAAAAACTTGGATTTTTTCTAACAGCAGCGACACTAGAAAAATAGATATCATCAGCATATTCATCAATATCTACTTTATCAATCGTAATGGTTCCCTCATGTTGATGATTTAACTTTAACAATAAATCTATGATTCCTGTTTTTCCAGCACCAGTTGCTCCGGTAATTACTGTAATACTATGACTACTGATATGTGCTGTAAAGTGATTTAAAATAGGGTCCTCTTTCTTTCCATAAACAATATCTTTAAAATCTATGATTCCTCTGCCAATAATTTTAGGATTGTCTTTCAAAGCATCTTCATGTGAGAACTCTTTTAATTTGAATAATCTCTTTTTAGCAACATTAGAGTCCTGTAATTTATTATTGAAATCTAATAATCCTGTAAAACTGGATGTTAATTTTTCAAAATAACTATATACAAGTAAAATAACAGCCAGTGACATTTTGCCATTAGAAGCTAAGTAAAAGCCATAGAAAAGGAATAAAATTTTGGATACATCTATAATTCCTAAAGTTCCATATTTTACTACTACTTTAGAAAATCCATAGCGAGTATGCCAATTTAAATATTTTTCATAGCTTTTATGAATACGATTATTAATTGCATAAAATAAGCGGAATCCTTTTACTTCTTTCATTCCTAGAAAATATTCTTGTAAAATACCTAGTCTTTGATCGTGACTAGCTTTATCTTGTAAATTAATATCTCTAACTTTTCTATTTCCAAAATGAAGTACAACCATTACAATGATAGAAACTACAAAGGAAAGAATTCCAACTAGATAATTAACAGAAAAGAAATAATAAAAAATAAAAGCACATTCAATCACTCTGGCCATTGCCATCGGAAGAGATGCATAGCAGTCTGCTACTACATTAATATCACTAGTCATAATACTATGATATTCTCCTAAAGGAATTCTAGATAAGCTATAAATGGAATTTTTTCCGGTAAACTCTAACCCTATTTTGGTTAATCCTAAAGATACTTTATAATATAATTTTTCATAGACATAATCATTTACCATTTCCCAGATATAATAAACGATTGTAAAAATTAATAAAAAGGTAGCTAATAAAAAGGCTTGATTTGTATTTCCACCTGTAATTTCTTCTACTGCATAGCTATAAAAAAAAGGAATTACTAACACGATTCCACTTAATATACAGGAAACTAATATTTTAATAATAAATAAAAATCGATTATTTTTTATTACTTTTCCTACTTCTGGATTCATACAATCACTCCTAGTTCCTTTTTCCTACCGAGAAAACGAAACAAGAATAAACTTAATTTTTTAGTTTATTCTTCTACTTCTAAAATCTCTATTTCTTCTACTATTTCTAACTGCTGTTCTATAATATTGTGTAATCTTTTCTTCAATATTCGCAAATTTCTTTCAGCATTATTGGTTTTGATTTCTATTTTTTCACTGCGAATTAATGCATCATTCACAATTCTATTTGCATTGCGATGAGCTTGATCCACAATGGAACGAGCTTCATTTTGAGCTGTTTTACGGATATTTTCCCCTACTTCTTGTGCATTTGTTAAAGCTAAGTTCAGACTTCTTTCAATATCTTGATAGTGGACAATTTGAGTTTTTAACGATGAAATTTCTGTTTGTTGATGTTCTATTTTGGCTAATAATTTTTCAATTTGAGTTATCGTATCACTTAAAAAAGCATTGACTTCTTCTTTATTATAACCATTAAACTCCTTACTAAATTTTTTCATAATCCACCTCAACTAAAATTCTAATTTAGCTTACCAGTTAAATTCATCTTCTTCTTTTTCTTCTCTTTTTCCTTTTGGACTCTTAGCTGCTTCATCTGTAATTTTTCCTTCGATATTTACATTATTGGGAGCGCATAAAAAGATTCCTCCTCCCAACTTTTGTAAACTACCATTCATAGCATATAAGCTACCTGTTAAAAAATCTACAATTCTTTTTGCTTGATCTGGCGTTACTCTTTTTAAATTCACCACAACAGTATTTCTTTTCTTTAAATAATCTGTAATTTGAGTACTCTCTGAATAGGCACGTGGTTCAAATAAAATCATTTTATTACTACCCATTTCTGCTCCGTTTGTAATTTCATCTTTAGAAACATTATAAAATTCTTCTTCTTTACCATCAGAGGCTACAGCAGTTTCTTCCTCCACTCCAAAAAATCTTTTCATACCATCAAATGCCATGTTTCTTCCCTCCATATCCTATAACTATAAGTAATTGTATCACATAAATTGCTAAAAAGAAATAGCTTTTTTCAATTGATCTTTCATTCCTATGATTTATAGAATACATTTATTTTTATAATTAAGGTTGTTATTTGATTTTAATTACAAATGCATAAAGTTTGTGAATAAAAGCGAATCATGAAGATTATCTAAATTCAATGTTGGTATACTTTTTTATCTGTTGATATATTATTAAAAAATAAACACCTCATTACAAATTGGTAATAAGGTGTTTTGTTTCGCTATCAGGAAAAGCAAAGCCTAATCTTTTTCCGAAAAAGGAATTTATGAAATTAAAATCTTTAGTTATAAATGCTATTTGTCATTTTGCTTACTGCTATAAAAATATAAGAAATCATATACCAAGTTTGGTAATTAACAGTTCCTGTTGGAGACAAGCCAAACACATTTTGAAAGGTTTTTACTGCTTTAGTAGTGCTACTATCAAATAAACCTGACGGATTTTCAATCATGGGAATACCTGGATAACTTCCTCTAATATAATTTAATGTATTTTGTAGAACATAAACATCTCTACTGCAGTCTCCTTCTTTTAAAGTTGTTGTAAAGGAATACGGATAAGCTTGCGTTGTTTCTGCTTCATAAATACCAATATTTTTTCCATAATAGTACTGTAAAATTTGCATATAGTTGTAGCCTTTATCTCCCAATTCTTTTGAACCCCATTGACTTAAATTTCCCGGTTCAGTAGTACTACTTTTATAATGAGCAAGCAATGGTTCTGGTCTAAATCCATATCTAATGTAATCTGTAAATATCTGATCTACTATTCTAGAAATCGGTTCAAAAATAGTGCCATTTACAGTGTATTTTTGATCATAACTAGTAGTTGATGTAATAGTAAAGTCATAGCCTCTGCTTCGATACCATTCTGTATATACTCGATTCAAAGTATATGAAATAATAGCCAAAACATTGGCTTTAACGGTTTCAGTAGGCCAAGTACTATATATTTCACTACTAGCTACATTCTTAATATAATCAATAAAGGGTACAGTATAATTGGCTGCACTAAAATTAGAAGGAACACCATCATGAACAATAATATTTTCAGGTATCAATACTTGGGATAATACATAGGGTGTGGTTGGTTCTTCCTCATTATTTTCTTCTGATATGTTAGAAGGATAATTTCCCCATAATGTATTCGGAGTAATAACAGAAATATCTTCACCTTGGTTTTCATCAATAGAAGTTAAATATACATTTTGAATAGAGGTAACACCATCAAATATTTGAACTCCTTCTATTCTAGTTGGTGTAAGTCCTAAAGCTGTAACTAAAAGATCATAAGTTTCATAAGGTCTAGTTGTATGTTGTTCTTCTTCTGAATAACTCTTATCCACTGTTTCTAATGTAATGGAATTGGTTTTTCCATCTTCATCGGTCTTTACAGTAGCAACATCGATTCCATCTTTAGATACTACAACTGTGGCACCTTTGACAGGATTAGCGATAGTATCGCTATACACATTGATCACTAAATTTCCTTTTGCCATATTTCACCTCGTTATATTATATATAATATTTTAAAATAAATGAATATAATTTATTAGGGTGATCATTTTGTTAGAGAAAAATTTACAATTAGGAGATACTGGCGATAATGTTAGAATTCTCCAAGAAAAGTTAAAAATATTAGGATTTTATAATGCTTTGATAACAGGAAACTTTGGACTTAGTACCGAAGAAGGAGTCAAAGCATTTCAAAAAGAATATGGATTAGAGGAAACAGGAATAGTTGATAATGAAATGTGGGAGATGTTATTTTCTCTCACTGAAGTAGCTTACACAACTTTTAATACCCGTCCAACATTAAGTTTTGGTTCTAGTGGGACATATGTTAGGGAATTACAAAATATGTTAAAGTCACTTTTATATTATAATGGCAATATTACTTCTTTTTTTGATTCAGAAACGCAAAATGCAGTAAAACGTTTTCAGTTTCACAATAACTTAACAACAACTGGGATTGTAAATAATCAAACTTGGTCTGTTCTTGATACCTTATATGGTAATTTAAATAAATGTGCTATCGATCAGGAAGAAAATAATCTTATTAACTATACGGTTGTTAGTGGAGATACTTTATATTCTATTGCCAGAAAGTATAATACTACTGTCGATGCTATTAAAAGTTTGAATAATTTAACCAGTAATACTTTAAGTATTGGGCAAGTTTTAAAAATTCCTACTACTGGAAATGAAGAAAGCACTATTACTTATACAGTGATGAGTGGTGATACTTTGTATTCTATTGCTAGAAAGTATAATACTACCGTGGACGCTATTAAAAGTTTGAATAATTTAACC
>CALVOY010000074.1 GCA_944350415.1 uncultured Bacilli bacterium
GATTATAGATGGATTTTGACTGTAACAATATTAGCTTTTTTTATTTCTTTGACATTTTCTTTTTTTTCAGAAGCTACCATTCCCAATGCGAATAGTATTGTAGCAGTTGTTATCATTCTTTTATTTATTGGAATCGGTATTTTATTTGATATGATTGGAATTGCCATCACTGTTGCTGACATAAAAACATTTAATTCTATGGCTACTAAGCAAGTAAAAGGTGCAAAACTTGCAGTGAAATTGATTCAAAATAATGAAAAAGCATCTAGTTTTTGTAATGATGTAATTGGAGATATCTGCGGTATTATTAGTGGTTCTGCTGGCGTGGCCTTTTCTAATATATTATCAGAAAGCCTACATTGGAATTTATTGATAGTAAATTTAATGATTACAGCTGTGATAGCAGCATTAACCATCGGTGGAAAAGCAATTGGTAAAGCTACCGCGATTAATAAAAGTACTCTAATATTATTTCAATTTTCAAAAGTAATATCTTGCTTTTGTAGAAAATAAGTTTTTAAATCCATCAGCTTATAGAGTAGTGAATCTTCCGCCTTAATTTTTTTTGTTAGACAAATTGTTTTTTTTTTGATATACTGTCATAAGAATAGGAGAATTATAGATGAAAAATAAAAAGCTAGCAATTGTGGTATTAGTAGTTGGTGCCTTATTAATAGCAGGTGGATTATCTGTAGGAATCTATGCTTATATAAATAAAACAAATCAAGACAATAAGAAAATTGAAGAGGCTATTTTAAAGGATTATACTATCTTTAGAGAGAATGTTGAGTCTTTTAACGAATTTAGAGGTAATACCTACTATACGGAAGTAGTAAAAGACTTATACCCAGAATCTGTCGAATCTGATTATGAAAATTGGATAGAAGTTTTAAATAATTATACAGAAGCTGTAGATAGGCTAGAAGGATCTTCTAATAGTTTAAAAGAACATTGTGTTAACAAATATTATTCTGATGAAAATATTAAAAATAAATGTGATTCTTTTGTAATTGCTTACGAAACAGCGATTAACTATTATACCAAGGATATTATGGATTTCAATGAAACAATTGAAATATACTTAAGTCAGGTAGAATCACCATTAGATAATGTTAAAGCTTATGAATTAAAATATAATTATACAGATATCAATTCTGATGGAAATTTTGTTGGAAGAGATTAATGAGAGGTTAGTATTATGGCTAAGAAAGAAAAGAAAAAGAAAATCAAATTAAATTTAAAAATTAAAAGAGGTTTGTTATTATTATTTTCAATAGGAATTATTGGTCTATCATCAGGACTTTTTATATTATACGGGCCTTTTTCATGGGTAAGAAATACTTTGATTACAACAGCTATGACTACTATGAGTCATCAGTATTTAGCAAGATGGTTCTTTTCTGATGAATATATCAATAAGGTATTAGCCAACAATTACATTGTTGAGACTGATGAAAGTACAAACCCTGACTTAATTGATATGCCAGACTTTGAGAATGATGGAAAATATGCTTCAAAATATGAAAGAGATTTATTTGAAGGAGTAGATGAGAATACCATCTATAAGATTATTGATATCAAAGGAACTGGATATACAGGCTATGTAGTAGCTGTCTATAAACCTGAAAAAGTAAAACTAGCTGTTAGTTCTAAATTGGGAACAGAAGGTCAAACTTTGAAGACAATTGCTAAAAATAATAATGCTTTAGTTGCTATGAATGCTAGTGGTTTTTTTGATCCTACTTGGAATGGAAATGGGGCTATTCCTCATGGAACCGTAATTAAGGATGGTAGAGTTATTTATGACTATCAAGATGCCCAAGTAGGGGGAGGATTCATAGGATTTGACAAGAATAACAAATTAATTCTTGGTAAAATGACCAAAGAGCAGGCTTTGGCTAAGGGAATGCGTGATGGTATTGAATTCGGACCATTTTTAGTAGTAAATGGTAAACCTTCCTTTATCAAAGGAGATGGTGGTTGGGGTATCGCTCCACGTAGTGCAATTGGTCAAAGACAAGATGGAATTGTATTATTTGTTGTAATCAATGGTCGAAATTATAAAGCCGGAATTCTAGGAATTGATATGGTAGGATTAACAGAAATCATGATAAACTATGGAGCTATTAATGCAGCTAACTTGGATGGTGGTACATCTAGTGCTTTATTAGAAGGACAAGAACTAGTCAATAATCCAATTTCTTCCTCTGGATCTCAAGGAGTCTTAAGAAGAATTCCAACAGCTTGGATAGTAACAGAATAAAAAAAGAAAGAAGTGAAAGACAAAGCTGTTTTTCTTTTTTTTTCACATTTTTTGATATATAATAAAAATATAATATAAAGAAGAGTAAAGGATTGTGAGAATATGAAATATAAAATTATGGATGGAAACGAAGCTTGTAGTTATGTCTCTTATAACTTTACAGAAGTAGCTGGAATTTATCCTATTACGCCATCTTCCCCTATGGCAGAGTTAACAGATTCTTGGGCAGCCAATGGAAAATTAAATTATTTTGGAAGTCCTGTACGAGTAGTAGAGATGCAATCTGAAGCAGGGGCAGCTGGTATGATCCATGGCTCTTTACAAGCAGGATGTTTAACTACTACTTATACAGCTAGTCAAGGTTTATTATTAATGATCCCTAATATGTATAAAATGGCAGGAGAACTTTTACCATGTGTCATTAATGTTGCTGCCAGAAGTATTGCGACACATGCCTTATCGATTTTAGGAGATCATCAAGATATTTATGCTACTCGTATGACAGGCTTTGCGATATTAGCCTCTTCTTCTGTTCAACAAGTAATGGATTTAACAGGAGTAGCCCATTTATCCGCTATAAAAGGAAAAGTGCCATTTATTAATTTTTTTGATGGTTTTAGAACAAGTCATGAGTTACAAAAAGTTCGAGTAATCGATACAGATAAATTGAAAGATTTGATGGATGTAGATGCCTTAGAAGAATTCAGAAAAAAGGCTTTAAATCCCAATCATCCTGTAACTCGTGGAACAACTCAAAATGATGATATTTATTTTCAAATGACAGAGGTAAGAAATCGCTATTATGAATCACTACCAGATATTGTCAATAATTATATGCAAGAAATCAATCAGATTACAGGAGAAAACTATAAACCGTTTAATTACTATGGAAGCAAGACAGCGACTCGTGTGATTGTAGCAATGGGATCTGTTTGTGAAACAATTCGAGAAGTAATAGATACCATGAATGATCAAAAAGAAGAAGTAGGATTAGTGGAAGTTCATTTATATCGACCATTTTCTGCAAAGTATTTGTTAGAAATACTACCAATTACAGTGGAAACTATGGCTGTGTTAGATCGAACCAAAGAGCCTGGTAGCTTAGGAGAACCACTTTATTTAGATGTTGTAGGAGTAATCAATAATAGTAATCGTAATATTAAAGTTATCGGGGGTCGCTATGGATTATCTAGTAAAAATACTACACCTGGTGATATTAAAGCAGTTTATGATTACTTACAAGAAAGAGAATGCAAACATGATTTCACGATTGGAATTGTGGATGATGTAACGAATAAAAGTTTAGAACCAGTTCCTATTTCCTTAAAAAGTCAATCTGTTGAATTTTTAGTTTATGGCTATGGATCAGATGGAATGGTAAGTGCCTGTAAAGATATTATGAAAATTACGGGTAATTATACCAACGCCTATGTTCAAGGCTATTTTCAGTATGATTCTAAAAAATCCGGAGGAGTTACCAAATCTCACTTAAGATTCAGCAAAGAACCAATTCATGCTACTTATTATGTAGAAAAACCTAGTTTAGTAATGTGTACAAAAGAATCCTATCTAAAAACATTTAAAATGTTAGAAGGAATTAAGAAAAATGGAATTTTTATTTTAAATACGGAAAAAGAAAAAGAAGAAGTATTAGATCAATTATCCGATCATGATTATAATATTTTAGTTAGTAGAAATATCAAATTTTATATTATTAATGCTTTAAAACTTGCAGGAGAGGTTGGATTAGATCATAAGATAAGTTCTATTATGGAAACGGTATTGTTTAAAGTAGGACATATTATGGATTTTGAGTTTGCTAAAGGAAAAATAAAAGAGGACTTAGAAAATAAATTCCAAAACAAAGGAAACGATATTGTAGATAAGAATCTAGAAGCAGTTGAAAAAGCTTTAGACTACTTAACTTTAGTAGAGCTTCCGAATGAGACTAAATCACCATCTGTGGAGGAAGAAACCGATCAAAATATATTTGGTGTAATTTCAAGTGGCAGAGGGGACAGTTTAAAAGTTAGTGATTTTTTAGCATATGAAGATGGAACTTTTGATCCAGGATTATCTAAATTAGAAAAAAGAAATATTTCGGATATTAGTCCTAAATTTATTCCTGAAAATTGTATTCAATGTAACATGTGTTCTTTTGTATGTCCTCATGCAGTAATTCGACCATTCCTATTAAATGAAGAAGAAGTAAAAAATGCCCCAGAATCTTTAAAAGAAGATTTAATAGATGCTAATATGAAAGGGGAAAATTTAAAATATACTATAGGAATTAGTTTACCAGATTGTACGGGATGTAAATTATGTGTTAATATTTCTCCAGGCAAAAAAGGAGAAAAAGCTCTTTTCATGGAAAAAATGGAAGAATTAAAAAAGACCAAAGGAGAAGCATATGAATATTTATTTCATCATGTAACTGAGAAAAAAGTAATGCCTGTTACTACGGTTAAAGGAAGTCAATTTATCAAGCCTAAATTTGAATTTTCTGGCGCTTGTGCAGGATGTGGAGAAACTCCATATTTAAAACTTCTAACGCAATTATTTGGAGAAAATATCATGATTAGTAATGCTACAGGATGTTCTTCAATCTATGCTGCTTCTCTACCAACAACAGCCTATTCTGTTCCTTGGACTAACTCTTTATTTGAAGATAATGCCGAATATGGTTATGGTATGAAAATTGCGGATAAAACGGTAAAGACTAGAATTCAAAATATGATTGAACAAAATATGAATAAAGTAGATAAAGATGAAAAGGATATCTATGAAGCTTATTTGCAAGAAATCAATAATGAAAATGCGAAGGCACTCTATGAAATCATTGATCATACGAAGATTGAAGGACTAAAAGAATTAAAAGACTATATCAAGCCAAAATCTATTTGGATTGTTGGTGGAGATGGTTGGGCTTATGATATTGGTTTTTCTGGAATTGATCATGTCCTATCTAATTATGAAAATGTAAATATCTTGGTATTAGATACAGAAGTATATTCTAATACTGGAGGACAGTCTTCTAAATCAAGTAAGGTAGGAAGCATTGCGAAATTTACAGCCAAAGGAAAAGAAGTGGCTAAAAAGGATTTAGCAAAAATAGCCTTAACTTATCCTCATGCTTATGTGGGAAGTATTGCGATGGGAGCCAACATGCAACACACCATTAATGTATTAAAAGAAGCAGAAAGCTATAATGGACCTTCCATTATTTTAGCTTATGCCCCTTGTATTGCTCAGGGAATTCTAACAGGAATGGAATCTACTATGCAAGAAGAAAAAAAGGCAGTAGAGACTGGATATTATCCATTATTCCATTATCATCCTGAAACAAAAGAATTTAAATTGGATGCCAAACCTGATTTTAGTAGATATTTTGAATTTATTGCTGGAGAAGATCGCTATCGTATGTTAAAGAAGATCAATCCAGAGAAATATCATGAGTTATTGGAACAAAATCGTTTAAATGCAATTGAAAGATACAATTATTATGTACAATTAGCGGAACAATCCGAGAACAACAAAAAAGAAGAAACCAATAGTTAGTTTCTTCTTTTAATTTCCCAATTTTGGGATCGTACCCCCTGAAGGACGATCCCATAAAAAGAATAAAAAGGGGTTGGCTAGTGTGATACTAGCGACCAATTCGCCATAACCGAATTGGTGATGTTTATACTACTCGAAAAATGAGAATTTGTCAATGATTTTTTGAATATTTTTTTCTTTGAGAATATTTCATTTTGTGTTATAATATGCCTAGAAATGAGCGTGTTAGTATGTCAGATGTTTCTAAGGTGAAAGGGATAGGACCAAAATCCTTAATGTTATTGAATAAAATAGGAATTTATACGATAGATGATCTAGTAACGCATTATCCATTTCGTTATGATATTTTAACAAGAAGTGATTTAAAAAATGTAACGGAAGAAGAAAAAGTAGTAATAGATGGTAAGGTAGAAAGTATCCCAATTCTTTTAAGATTTAAAGCAGGACTTAATAAATTAAACTTTCGTTTGGTAACATCTTCTAGTGTAGTAGGGGTTTCTATTTTTAATAGAGCTTTTATGAAAAATAATCTAACCATTGGTACCAATGTGATTGTGATCGGAAAATATGACAGTAAAAAAAATATAATCACAGCTTCAGATATTAAATTTGGACTATTAAATAATCAGTCTAAAATAGAGCCGGTATATCACTGTACTAGTGGTTTAACTAACAAAAATATGTCAACTTATATTAATACTGCATTATTCATGAATGGAAAAGATATTACCGACTATATTCCCTTATCTTTCCAAGATAAATATCATTTTTCAAATAAGAGAACGGCATTAAACATTGTACACAATCCACCAACAGTTGACAAATTAAAGGAAGCTCAGATTCGACTAAAATATGAAGAACTATTCACTTTTATGTTTAAAATAAATTATCTAAAGGAACAGCATAAAAAAGAAAAGACAGGAATTACAAGAAAGTTAACAGATCAAGATTTAAATAATATAATTAGTAAAATTCCTTTTGAATTAACCAACGATCAAAAGAAAGCCATTGAAGAAATTAGAAAAGATTTGAATTCTTCCTCTCGAATGAATCGTATTCTACAAGGAGATGTTGGAAGTGGAAAAACCATTGTCGCTATTCTAGCAATGTATTTAAATTATATCAGTGGTTATCAAAGTGCTTTAATGGCTCCAACTGAAATTTTAGCAATACAACATTATAATAATGTCAAAGAATTATTAAAAGATCCAGGAATTCATATTGAATTATTAGTGGGATCTCAAACCAAAAAAGAAAAACAACAGATTTATAAAGAATTAGAAACAGGAACGATTCACATGATTATAGGTACCCATGCTTTAATTCAAGAAGAGGTAAAGTATAAAGATTTAGGTTTGGTAATTACTGATGAACAACACCGTTTTGGAGTAAATCAAAGGGCTCTTTTGAATAATAAAGGAACGATGCCTGATGTTTTGTATATGAGTGCAACTCCTATTCCTAGAACATATGCCTTAACGATTTACGGTGATATGGATGTGTCTATTATTAAAGAAATGCCTAAAGGCAGAATTCCCATTAAGACTTATGTAAAAAAAGAAACCGAGATAAAAGATGTTCTAGAATTAATGTATGAAGAATTAAAAAATCACCATCAAATTTATGTGATTGCACCTTTAATTGAAGAGAGTGAAAACTCTGATTTAACTAATGTTATCGAACTTAGAGATAAAATGAATCTTGCATTTGGAAGTAAGTATAAGATTGATATTGTACATGGTAAAATGGCAACTGCAGCCAAAGACTTAATTATGAATGAATTTAAGCAAAATAAAGTACAGATTTTAATTAGTACTACTGTAATCGAAGTTGGAGTGGATGTACCCAATGCTTCTATGATGGTAATCTTTGATGCGAATAGATTTGGTCTTTCTACTTTGCATCAATTAAGAGGTAGAGTAGGGAGAGGAAATATTGCTTCAAAATGTATTTTAATCAGTAATACAGATACTAAAAGATTAGAGATTATGGAAAGAACCAATGATGGATTTGAGATTAGTGAAGAGGATTTTAAATTAAGGGGACATGGAGATTTATTTGGGACTAAACAAAGTGGAGATATGTCTTTTAAAATTGCTAGTATCAGGCAAGATTATAAAATACTAATTCAAGCTAAAAAAGATTCTTTAGAGTATTTACAAGATAAAAGTACAGATCAAGATGAGTTGAAAATCCAATTAATAGAATCTATCAATCGTAATTCTTAAAATTGGAAAATTTTGTTGACTTATTCATAATAATATTATATTATTAAAATGCGTGAGGGTAAACCTTACGCATGGTGGCTCTTACGGACTAAAGTGTGAGAGCAATTCAACCAAAACCCCCTGAAGAG
>CALVOY010000075.1 GCA_944350415.1 uncultured Bacilli bacterium
CAAATTGAGGATTAATCAAAGTATATTTTTTCATAAACTGATTACTATTGATAAAGTCTTCTTTATAAGGTAGAGAGTATACTCCTTTAATACATTCTCGATCATTAAAGTTGCTAGTATAAGAAATGTGATCACTTCCATTGGACAATTCAATACAAATTCCATTTTCGAAACTTACAGTCTCTAACTTTTCTAAAAAACCATCCATAGTTTCATTTTGACGATAACTAAGAGCAATTTGATTCACCAATTGCTTCATATCTTTTGTTTTTCGCCATTCATAGTAGGAAGACAAAAATAAAATTTGAAAGACCCATAAAAATATTAAAATGAAAAAGGAAAATAATACTAAATAGGACCAAATCTTGGCATTTATACTATTTCTAAAGGTTCGGTTCTTTGACTTCAAATTTGTAGCCAACCCCTCTAACAGTAGTAATCAGATTTCGATATTTTCCTAAATTATTTCGTAACATTTTCACATGAGTATCAATGGTTCTATCATCACCAAAAAAGTCATATCCCCAAATAGAAGACAGTAGGGATTCACGAGAAACAGCAATATTCTTATTTTTAACAAGATAGGTAAGAATTTCAAACTCTTTTGGTGTCACTTTGATTTCCTGTTTATCAATATAAATGGTGTAACCTTTAAAATCTATGATTAAATCTTGATAAACAAATTGATCAAGATCTTGATAACTTCTTTTAGCGATGGCTTTGATTCTAGCGATCAATTCTTTAGGAGAAAATGGTTTGGTTAAATAATCATCAATTCCTAATTCAAAACCCAATAATTTATCGTATTCTTCACTTCTAGCTGACAAAATAATGGTTGGGATATTTTTGATTTTTTTAATTTCTTTATAAGTAGAAAAACCATCCAGTTTTGGCATCATAATATCTAACACAATGACATCAATATTTTTAGTTTCTACGATTTCAATTGCTTGCCATCCATCTTCTGCTTCAAAAATTTGGTATCCTTCATAAATATTCCTTAATGACATCGCGAATTAACTTCTCATCATCTACAACTAGTATATTCATAAACCGTACCTCCCTGACCAATATTATACCTAAATTTATGTAATTTGTGTGAAAAAAAGTGACCTAAGTCACTTTTGGAGAATTATATTTATTTACTTTAGCATTATTTTTTTCTAATTGCGTCTGCATTTCTTTTTTCATTTTAGAAACATCTTTTTTTCGCTCTTTCATCTCTTCTTCTAATGCCATCAATTTTTCTAAGGCACTTTGATAACTAGATAAATAATCACAAGCAGAGTAATCATGTTCAAAAATGTAGCGAATAGAAGAAATTTGGTCGATATTTTTATCGATCATTTCTTCTAGAAAGTTAGTATCTTTGGTGCAATGTTCAATCCAATCTCGATAATCCTTGACATCATTTTCGAAGATGACTTTTTTTTCTGAAATAGGAGTAGTCATTTTAATAATCATATCCAAAGCTAGCATAGCAGTAGCAGCAGCGATAGCATTATTTTTAATACTTAAATTATGTTTTAATAAACCCATCAATAAAAATAGCTCTAACATGGTATGATCCACTTGTCTAGTAATGATCTCAACGCGTTGTGTAATATGAACTGTTTCATTTACTTTTTGTGTAATTTCTTCCATCATTTTTTTGCTTTCTTTTAATAGTTTTGTGATTTTTTGATTCATTTCTTCCAAATCCACTACATCTTCGTTTAATTTGTTAATTTGTTCTTCCTCTAATTCTAATTTTCCTTTTTTTTCTTGAATTTTTTCTTGAATTATTTTTTGTTTTTCTTCCATTTCAATAACGGTATCTATTAAGAATTGGAATCGAGGATTTTCTTGTAAAGATTTTTCAAGTTCTATTTCTATATGGCGATGACTTTTATATTCTTCTACTAAATAGATAAGATAGTGATCCGGTTCTTCTACAGGAAGTTCCAAAGCTAACATTTTTTCTAAAGAAATCATTTGGCTCTTTATTTGTTCTATCATTTCCATTAATTGTTGAACTTCCTGTTCTAGCTCTTTCAGTTCCTCTTCATCTGTTATAGAGTCTATATTTTTTTGAATGGTATAAAGTTCACTGTCCATTTTTTTCAGCTGATATTTTTTTTCTTCTATATCTTGTTCTAATATTTTGATAACCTGTTTTTCTACAAAGGTCATAGTATCTTTTGTTTCTTTGGGAGAAGTTGCTACTTTTGGATTAGAAGTAGAGTAGGTAGTTTTTGACAGGTCGGTATTATCAGCAATCTTTTGGGTTTCTAGAGAAGAAATGGTTTCTGCTTTTTTCTTGGTTTCTTGCTTGTTCAAAAAGGAAGGAGGAGAATAAACTGGCTTGCTAGTTTTTTTCTTATCTTTATGGATAGTGGGAGGAATAGCTTTTATTACTGTTTGCTTTTTGAGAGAAGGTTCTTCTATAATTGGTGGCGATAGATTAAGAGAAGATGAAATATTCGTTTTTGATTCTGAACTCTTATTTTTAAAAATAGGAATCTTTTCTTCTTTATCGCTATCAGAATCTATCAATAAAATAGCATCTATTTCTTTTTGTTTTTTGTTTTTCTCTTGTTGTTGCTGTTGCTGTCGTTTCTCCAATTCTTGACTTTCTTGTTTTTGTTTTCTTTTTCGATTGCGAAATCTTAATATACGATCTTTTTTACCGCCTTTTGCTCCAATTCCTTCTTTCATAATAGCACCTCGTTTCTTCACGATTATACTAAAAATAATTTTATTAGTAAATATTTCTTTTTTGTGGTAATCTATAATAGGTGAGATTATGAAAAGAAAATCTATTTTGTTGTTATGGATAGCAATCCTCTTATTTTGTAGTTTATTATTATTGTTTGAGCTTCCATTTGTTCAACAAATTGATCATTATGGAGAAAGTGTTCAAGAATTTTTTTCGCATCCAAGTTTTAAGTGCATTTTTTTAATCATAACTAATTTTATGAGTGTTTTAGGTATTGGTATCATCTTAGTAAGTACAGTTATTTTTCTAAGGAAACAAAAAGCAAAAAAAGAGATAATACTATATATTATAACCATTATAGCAGGCTTTTTATTAACCAATTTGATCAAGATCATAATTAGAAGAGATAGACCTGCTGATATGTTATTAGATGTTTCCGGTTATAGTTTTCCAAGTAGTCACTCATCTGTCTCTATGATTGTTTATGGATATTTGGTATTACTAATTAGGAAGTATTATCATGGTAAAAGAAAATCTCTTTATATCTTTTTATGTTGTTTATGTATTTTATTAACTGGTCTTAGTAGAGTTTATTTTAATGTTCATTATATTACAGATGTCATTGCTGGCTTTAGTTTATTTTTTATTGTATTATGCATTAGCTATTTTGTGATGCAAAAGTTTGACAAACTTCAAAAAAAATAGTAAAATAACCATCAATTAAAAGGGGATGTAAGTTTATGTTAACTTGGAATCGTGATACAAAAGTAGGCAGATATTGGGATTATGATCAAAAAAATAAAAATAAAATTGTAAATGATGAAATAAGAATGATTACAGAATATCAAAAAATGGCATTTCAACAAGTATTAAATGGAACTTGGTCTGAGGAAGAATACAATCATTTTTCATCAGAGATAAAGCAGGTTTATATTTATCATTTTGTAAGCTTTATAGATCTTTATAAGTCCGTATTTAATATAGCTTATCCAGAAATGTTAAAAGAATTATCCAATCTTTTAAATAACAAGGTATTACGACCTTCACTAAATTATAAATCAATTCCACAGTTAATTGCCAGAGCAGATAGAGACTTACAAAGCAGATTAATGAGCTTTTCTAAAATGCCTTTCATAGAAGAAGAGAAAGGACCTTATAATTCGGATGAAGAGAAACTAGAAATCTATCAACGAATTTTAAAGGAGTTGAAAAATCCAGATTCGGACTATAATCAATTATTTCAAATGGCACTGGTAGCTTGGGTAGAGGAGAATATCAAAAATGATGAACTAAAAAATGTGATTTTAGCAAATGCAGATATATTATTACAAATGAAAATTGCTTCTGTAAAACAAATCATAAAAAGCATACCTTCTACTGCTGAAAAATATGCAATGGAAGTGGATTATTATTTTACGGCTCAAAAGTCAGAAACGGTTAGAAAAAAAGCGCTAAAGCAAAAAAACAGATAATAACTTTATCAAGATTTTAACTGTTTCGTAACATGAAAGTAATGACTGCAAGATACGACGATAATATTAACACTAGAAGCAATTACCAATCCATACATACCAATATGTAAAAGTGAAAGAACATAAAGAAGAAGTGTTTTTAAAATGATTCCTAAAATATTATCAAACATTACATTTTTTGACATATCCATAGCTTGCATTGTAGCAGCTAATGGTAGCTCAATGTAATAAAATAAAAACGGAATGGCTAATGCTCTTAAATAATTACCTCCATGCGTAGTTCCATACATCAGATTTAAAAAGAATTCCGGAAATAAGAATAATATCAAGGTAACAGGCAAACCAATGGCTAGAGAAATGCCAATTGCCTGTTTTAATTTTCTTTTGATATAGGGATATTTCTTCTCTACAGCAGCTTTGGAAATAACAGGTAATAAACTATTAGAAATAGCTCCCGTAAAAAAACCTGGTAAAAGCAAAAGGGGCATAGAATAGCCAGCTACAATTCCATATTCTTGGGTAATATAATCTGGACTATAACCAGCGGCAATCATACCAGCCGTTAAAAGAATTGGTTCTAAAAAATAACCAATATTTCCAATTAATCGCGTATTGGTATTAGGAATAGAAATAGAAAGGATGTTTTTTATATTTTGTTTCTGCGGTTTGATATCATTTCGATCGAGTCTAATTCCTTTTGGTAAAAATAGTAATAAAACAATAATACTAGTAAATTCGCTAACCATATTTACAAGTATTAAGAAAGCAACTGCATATACCAGATCGATCTCTAATAAAGAAGGAACTAATAAAATAGTTAAAGACAATCTAACAATTTGTTCTATTACATGACTAACAACATGAGGAAACATTTTTTGTTTCCCAAAAAAATAGCCTCTTAGCATATTAGAAAGAGCTTCAAAGGGAAGGACTAAGCTAATGCATAAAATAGGAAGGTAACATCTACTATCTTTCAGTAAATCAATAGATATAAAGGAAGCAGAAGATAGAATCAGAGCTATTAAAATGAAATCAAAAATGATTATAATAGGAATACTAGAAAAAACTAGATTTTTATTATTATATTTTTCTTCACTTACTAATTTGGATACACTAGTAGGTAAACTAAATTGAGATAAAGACATAAAAAGAGAAAAAGTTGGATAGATGAGCATATATAATCCAATTCCTTCTAATCCAATTAGTCGAGTATTAATTACTTTGATTACCATTCCTAAAATTTTAGTAACAAATCCACCAATAATTAAAATAATAGCTGATTTAATAAATTTCTCTTTATTCATGCTTTCACCTTAGCCTTAATAAATTTATATGTCAGTTTATTTTAAATTTGAACAAAATAGGAATCTTCATAGAAGATCTTCAGAAAGATGTGTTAGAAAAATTAGAAGGAAAAAAGGCATTCTTTATTTAGACAGTGGTAATCATTTTCAAATCATGGAAAATTAAAAGTACCTAGGTATGTTACTTAGATACTTAAGTAGGAAGAAAAGATTACCTTGAAATAAGAGAAAGATCGAGATATAATGAGAATAGAAAAATAGAAAAACGAATACATACTATTTTTCTATTCTTTTTATTAAATATATGTTTTTTTAATATTTAAAAAGTATCTAAGTAACATAAAATGAGCTATCTATGGTGAATAGAAAACGATAAATTATCTTCAAAAATCATGATAAGATAGGATAAAAAGGTTGCTTATTAAAATAAAGTATTTTAGAATGAAATTATAGTAAAGGGTGTAGTCGAATGAAAAAAAAGGGATTTACATTAGCAGAATTATTGGTAGTAATTGTGATATTAGGGATATTGTTAGCATTAGCGATTCCATCTATTTATCGATATTTGATTAGAGGAACGGAAGAATATTATCATAGTTTGGAAAAAACAGTCATGTTA
>CALVOY010000076.1 GCA_944350415.1 uncultured Bacilli bacterium
ACACTATCCCCAAATTAGCGCAAATTGACAACTTATAAGATTTATGTTAATATACATCCGAGTAAAAAGAGGTGAGTATTTTCTATAGTCGATGAAAAGGGAAGAAAGCATTTTGATCATTTGACTATTTTCTCTTAAGATAATGCACATTTAGTAAATTTATTTATTCTGAAATTAATTATTATTAAATAAAGGGGGGTATCTATGGAATTATTAAGTAATATTGAATTGGAGAAATTATCACCAATAGAACGTAAAGCTTATTATATGAAATTAAGAGAAAAATGCCTTGATTTAAGCAATCATCAATTAAAATTCGGTCAAGATATTATTAAAAAAGTATATCCTTTAGTAAGGAAATATGAATATGAATTTGAAGGTACTAAAAATATACCTAATGATTCTAATGCTTTGTTTTTAGTTAATCATAGTAATTCACATGATATATTTACTGCATATGAAGTTCTTTCGGCTTTTCAAAGACAAGGTAGTGTTATGGTTGCTACTGATTGCTTGAATCCATTAACGACAGAAATATTTAATATTTCTAATGCTACTTTACTTGATCGAAGAAAAAAAGAAGATAGAAAAAATGCAATACTAATGCTATCAAGTAAAATACTTAGTGGTAAAGACGGAGTTATATTTGGTGAAAGTACATGGAATTTACATCCTATCCTTCCTATGCACAATATTAGAACCGGAATATCTATAATATCTGCTATTACACAAACACCGATAATTCCTACAATATTTGAATATGTTGAAGAAGATGGGATAATAAATTCAGAAGCAAAATTGTATAAAAAATGTATCATAAGATTTGGAAAAGCTACTATGATAGATTATGATAAAGATTTAATTTCTCAAACCAATAACATAAGGAATAATATGTCTGATATTAGAACTCAAATATGGAAGGACAACAACATACAAAGAAGTAGTCTTTCTGATATTGATCCCTTAATATATTTAAATCATACATATTTAAAAAAGTTCAAAGCTTTAGGATTCACATATGATTCACAAGCAGAACAAGAATTTTTATTATTTTTAAATGGGGAAATAAAAGAAAACGAATATACACTAGATGACAATGGCAATTTCGTATCTGGAATTACTCATAAGAATTTTCAGTTAAAGAAGTTATTTCATCAATAATTTTCTTTAACTTTTTTTTATTTATAAGGAATTTTCTCCTTATAAAGAACAGTAAGGGCGTGGATTTTACCCCACGTCAAAAATAAGCTAAAAAAACTTTAATTATAAAATCTTTATTTTTTATAAATGTGATGAAAACCTCTTTTTGATTTATAGTCTTGTGGAACTCCCTTATCGTATTTACACTTTGGACAAATGGTATAAGGTGGCGTAGAAATAGGTAGACCATACATTGCATCTTCTTCCTCAAATTCTAATACCATTTCAATCGGACATTCATATTCAACCTCACATTTAGGACAAATATAATTAACTACTTTGCCACTAAGTGGAATAGGAATGGTTGAAAAATCAAATTTAATCATAAAAACACACCTTTCTAACAGACTCGATACTGCCATAACATTAGGTTACCACATTTAGAACATGTTAAAGGATCAGTATCAAAATCTTTTAAAATCATCATTCTCCAAGTAGAAAGTTTTTTTCTTAATTCTTTGGTATGTGATTTCATTAACATAATCATTTTATCATGAAATTTATGTTTTTTAGAATAAATACCATAATAACGAACAGTTTTAAAGTTTTCTTCAGGAATATGTATAATTAATCTTTTGAAAAACTTATAAACATGGATTTTCTCTTTAACTATTTTATTGTCTTCATGTCTTTGATACCAAAAAGTAATGTAAGTTCCATCATAGTCAATAATTCTGGATTCAGCCATAGCAGGTTTGCCAGAATAGCGAACAGCATATTCTACCATGTCTTTAGTAGATTGTTTTTTATTTTTCTTTTGTTCAGCATAAACATAAAAACCTTTATCAGATTTTTTATAAATAAAATTTTTTAATGTTTTAAAATTTTCCTTTCCTAGTTCTTTTTCTAATAAGTCTAGAAGTATTTTTTGAAATCTTTTTCTTAAGGCATTAAAAGAGATATATTCAAACTTTTTAAATATATTTGAGTTACCCATAGCACCTTCGGTAACGATAGTATGAATATGTGTATTCCATTTCATATCTCTACCATAAGTATGGAGTATAGCGATAATACCAGGAATATAATTTTCTTTTTTATACTTTTCTTTAAACCAAGATAAAATAGTTTGAGAGACAGCTTGAAATAATAAATCAAGAAGTTTTCTGTTTTTTCTAAAGATATTCCATAAGTAGTCAGATATAGTGAAAACAATATGTCTATGTTTGCAGTTATAACACTTTTGAAGTATAGCATCAGCTCTTTTTTTAACATACTTATTTCCACAAGAAGGGCAAAATCTACTTTTACATGTGTGATAAGAAAATTTTAATTCACCACAATCAGGGCATTCGTAAACAGAATATCCAAGTTCAGAAGTTTTACAAGAACGCATCTTATCAACTTCTTTAAAAACAACGTCTCTAATCTTTAAGTTAGGGTTATCTTTGATAAAATTATCCCAATTATCATCAAAAATATCTTTTAATCTATACTTGATAGTTCTATCCTTAAAGTACATATTATCATAAAATTCTATTTCATTATTCATATTCATCACTATTATATTATACTATATTTAATGATGGCCGAAAGGCGCGAAATAAAATAATATAGAAAAAACTATATTATTTTATTTCTTTTCTTGTGTAAATGGCTTCTTAATATGATATAATCATATATAGTAGAGTAGGGAGATAATTATTATGGAAGGTATTTATAATTTATATATACCAGTATGTGGATTAATTACTGCATTTATTTGTAATATTGTGTTTTTTTCAAAAGAAAGAGCTAAAAACAAAGAGACTACTATATTTTCGAGAATTTTGATATATAGTCTAATTGATAGTGTTATAATGGTTGTTATTATGTGTTTAGCACTATTTAATAGTGAGAGTATTAAATTAATGGAATTTTTAAATAAAGTTGATTATGCAATGTATGTTTTATTTTCTAGTAATCTTTTTCTATATGTATATTATGTCACTTCAAAGGAAGATAAAATTCAAAAGGCAAAACTTTATACTTTCTTTTTTTATTTTACTACTGTTATAGATATTATATTGATGATATTGTTATTATTCATGAAAGTTAATGTCCATATTGATGGAAGTGCAATGTATAGTGATGGTGTAGCTTTAACAAGTACCATTATCGTTTGTGCATTTTACTATCTATCTATTGTTATTTGTTTAATTATAAACTTTAAAAAGGCTATTACAAGAAAATTAACTCCTCTATATATATTGCTTTTCTTCTTTATAATAGTATTTGTTTTGAATCAAGTAGATAAAACAATTGTTATTATATCTGCTGTTTTAGCTTATGTTAATTTGATAATGTTATTTACGATAGAAAATCCGGATATGAAAATGATAGCAAGTTTAAATATTGCTAAGGAACAAGCAGAAAAAGCTAATCAAGCTAAGAGTGATTTCTTATCTAGTATGTCTCACGAGATTAGAACTCCACTGAATGCCATTGTTGGTCTATCAG